>JBBSVP010000027.1:0-2115 GCA_038046745.1 Candidatus Hydrothermarchaeota archaeon | reverse complement strand
CCCCAACCTAGCGGGCGTGAGGACGATGGGCACCTCAGCCTTGATGACCGCTATATCGGTGCTCGGGTCGGTCCCCACCAGCTTCGCCACGTACTCCTTCCCGTTGGGGAAGATCACCTTGAGCTCGGGGGAGTTTACCACCACGTGGTCGTTGGTCAGGATGTAGCCGTCTGGGGATATGATGACCCCGGAGCCTACTCCCTCCACCGGGAAGGGGTGGACGAAGTCCTGGTCCTGGGGGCTCTTGGCTGATATGTGGACCACGGAGTTCTTGGCCTCCTCGAAGATGGCCGTCACAAGCGTATCGGTGGTTGACTCGTTCACGATCACCACCCTCTGCTCCGCCTTGGGGAGGTTGAGGAAGATGTGATCCATATAGACGGTCATGGCCCCGAGGACGATGGCCCCTGTCAAGAGGCTGCTCAGTAGGGCTATGACGAGGTAACTTCTGAGACCGTTCATATCAACTCCGTCTGGGTGTAACTTCCATAAATATATATGCGGCCCCACATAAATTGGATGGAGATGATCGCCCGGAAGGAGGTCCTGGAGGTCTTGGAGGGCTACGACCCCGGGCGGATATCCATAGGCGTGCTGGGGAGCCACTCGGCCCTGGAGGTGGCCCACGGGGCGAAGGAGGAGGGCTACAGGACGGTGGTGGTATGCCAGAGGGGAAGGGAGAAGACCTATACCAGGTACTACCGGAACCTCTTCGATGAGACCCTGGTCCTGGATAGATTCGCCGACGTCCTCCAAGAGGAGAACCAGGAGAGGCTCAGGACCCTCAACACCCTCTTCGTCCCCAGCCGTTCCTTCTCCGTCTACCTGGGCTACTCGAATATAGAGGAGCGCTTCCTCGTCCCCATAATGGGTTCCAGGACCATGCTCAGGACCGAGGAGCGGGGGGAGCCCAAGAACCAGTACTATCTCCTGGAGAGGGCCGGGATAAAGGCCCCCAAGGTCTTTGGGAGCCCCCAGGAGATCGACAGCCTGGCCATCGTGAAGGTCCTCCAGAAGGGGTCCCTGGAGAGGGCCTTCTTCTTCGCCTCTTCCCCAGAGGAGTTCGGCAAGAAGGCGGAGGAGAGGATAGAGAAGGGCATTATAGACAGGGGGGACCTCCAGGTGGCGGTGATCGAGGAGTACGTCCTGGGCGCAAAGTTCAATGCCAACTTCTTCTGGTCCCCCCTAAGGGAGGAGCTGGACCTCCTGGGCTTCGACAGGAGGATCCAGACAGACCTGGACGGGGTTCTGGACCTGCCTGCCAGGGAGCAGCTGGAGCTCCAGACCCTGAGCCAGAATATCGAGATCGGCCACTACGGCGCTACCCTGAGGGAGTCCCAGCTGGAGAAGGTCTTCGAGGCAGGGGAGAGGTTCGTGGAGGCCTGCAAACGGGAGTTCCCGCCCGGGATGATAGGCCTCTTCGCCCTCCAGGGCGCCATCGACAGGAACCTGGATTTCTACGTCTTCGACGTCAGCCCCCGCATCCCAGGCTGCCCCTGCGTGGAGCCCACCTCGCCTTACATGGAGTACAAGTACATGCACCCGGTGGGGCCCGGCAGGAGGGTGGCCATGGAGGTGAGCCTTGCCAGAGAGGAGGGGAGGCTGGGAGATATAGCGACGTGAGGTCGGTGTATGATAGAGCGCAAGGAGTCCCTGGAGATCTTCTCGGATTACGATAGGGACGCCATAACCGTGGCCACCCTCGGGTCCCACTCTGCCCTCCAGATCCTCAAGGGCGCCCGGGAAGAGGGCTTCAGGACCCTGGCCCTGTGCAGGGAGGGGCAGGTCTCGGCCTACAGGAGGTTCCGGGTGGCGGACGAGGTGATGGTCCTCAAGGGCTTCGGGCAGGTCCTGGACCGCGAGGTCCTGAAGGGCCTCCTGGAAAGGAACGCGGTCCTGGTGCCCCACGGTTCCCTGGTGGAGTACGTGGGGGTGGACGGTATCGAGGATAGGCTCCGGGTCCCGGTCCTCGGGAATAGGTCCATCCTCAGGTGGGAATCGGACAGGGGACGGGTGAGGAGGTGGCTGGAGGGGGCCGGGATCAAGATGCCGGGAGAGACGAAGGACCCCAGGGAGATAAAAAACCTCTCCATCGTCAAGTTCCCTGGGGCCAAG
>JBBSVP010000026.1:0-2229 GCA_038046745.1 Candidatus Hydrothermarchaeota archaeon | reverse complement strand
TACCTCCTCCCACCTGCCATGGGAAAGGACTACAGGCGCTTCATCTGGTTCCCTGCCCTTCTCCTGGCAATAATCCTGGGCATAAAGATCGGCCCGGGCGTGACGGTCAAGGGCGCAGCGGCAGGGCTCTTGGTGGTCGTGGGCTACTTCACAGGCGCCCTGGCCATGGCCGTGGGATCTATCATCTATCTCCTCTCGGTCATCGCCGCTATCCCTCCCTTCTCCTTCATCGTTGCAGCCATAGTAGCCGCTCTGGCAAAAATTCACTTCATAATCTTCAATGTCCTTCTGGGCAAGGCCATAAAGAGGACCGCCGCCTACGAGGCCGCTGGCCGGAGGATTAGGGAGAGCCGCTTCTACGGGAGGGGCGACAGCTTCATCTCGGGGGTCCTCTCCCGCGCAGGTCTGAAAGAGGCCCGGAAGATGAGGCTCATAGAGGTTGCTAGGTGCGAGACGTGCGTCAGGGAGATACCCCGAGACGGCGCATACTGGCCTTACTGCGGCATCAAGACGTGATACTACAGCAGCACCGAGGTCAGGAGGACCGCCAGCGTGGAGAGGAGGCCGAGGCCTGCGACAGCCCTCACCCGGAGGCCCCCGAAGAGGCGGAGGGCCGCTATGCAGATGAAGATGTAGGGGGGCAGTACCAAGAGGACCGAGGCGCTGGCAAGGTCCTGGAAGCGGTTGGTGAAGAAGAGGAGGGAGGCGCTGGCGGCCGTGACCGCGACTATCGATACGTGGGGCACGCCCCGACCGCTCAGGTCGGAGAGGAGGGGGATGCGGTATTCCTGGGAGATGTTCTGGAGTACCCGCGTGGTGCCCACGAGGTAAGCGTTCTGGGCCGATAGCATGGCCAGGATACCTATGGCGGCCACGATCCAGCTGGAGCCCATGAAGATCCCGACGGCGGCTGCAACAGGCGCGGCCGAAGAGGCCAGGGTTCCTGCACCGGCCGCGCCTATGAGGGCCACGTTCAGGGAGAGGTAGACGCCGCTCACTATCAGCAGCACTGCCACGAGGGACTTGAATATGCTCCCAGTCTCCTTTATCTCCCCGGCCGGGATCGCACTGATCTCAAAGCCCGTATAAGCCCAATAGACGACGATGACTGCCTTGAGGAACTGCGTCTCGCCGTGGGGGGAGAAGGGGACGAAGTTCTCTGCGCGTACGTAGGGCAGCAGGAGGATGGCTATTACGATCAAAGGGATCGTCTTCAGGGTGGTGAGGACGTTCTCAACGATCCCCGAGGACCTCACGCCGATGAGGTTCACGGCGGCGAAGATGGCCAGTATCAGCACTTCCAACCAGAGGATGGACCCGATCCCAAAGAAGGTGAGGTACTGGCCTATCCCGGCCCCTATGGTGGCGACGCCGAAGAGGGAGGAGACGAGATACAGGAGCACGAGAGAGGTGGAGAGGCGCCTGCCGAAGACCTCCTTGAAGACCGCATAGAAGGCCCCTGTCGCAGGGAACCGTGAGGAGACCCAGGCCAGGGAGAGGAGGACGCAGCCCGCTGAGATGGCAGCAAGGAGCCAGGCCAGGAGGGCGCTCGGCCCGGCGATGGTAGCGGCTATTCCGGGCACCACGAATATCCCGGAGCCTATGGTCCCACCCACGCCCAGTGCCACGAGCTCGAAGAGACCCAGCGTCCTGCGATACTCCCTGCTCATCGGACCGTTACCCGGACCTTGTGGTAACCTTCCGCGCCGGAGGGGAAGGCCCCGCCGAAGAGGGTGCCCGGGAACTGGACCGTCCCCTGTCGGTCGTAAGCCCTGACGACGAGGGTGTACTCACCGGTTCCGGAGGGCGTCCACCGGTACTTCCAAAGGCTCCAGGCGTATGGGGAGAGGGGCTCCTTCACCGTCGCTTGGTCCCACGTCCTCTCCCCATCAGTGCTCACCTCCACCCGGGAGACCCCGGCAAGCCCCCCGAAGGCTATCCCCGCAACCATGACTTCCCCTCCTACGGTGGCCCCCTCCTTGGGCATATCGATCCTGGAGATGAGCTTGATGATCCCCGCATCGGACCAGCCCCGCCTCTGCCAGTACCCCTTGTAGTTGCGGTCGACGACCTCTATCCGGGTGAGCCACTTGACGTTCTTGATGCCGTAGATCCCTGGGACGATGGCCCTCAAGGGATAGCCGTGGGAGGGCGGGAGTGGTTCTCCATTCATTTGGTAGGCCAGGATCGTGTCCGGGTGGAGGGCCTTCTCGATGGGGAAGCTGTCCT
>JBBSVP010000025.1:0-1396 GCA_038046745.1 Candidatus Hydrothermarchaeota archaeon | reverse complement strand
TCTCGTTCCCTATCTTTCCCCTGGACCTGGAGGCCCCTATAACAGCTATAGAACCAGGGTTGAAGATAGCACCCAACCTCTCCCGCTCCATATTCACTGACTATCTCTGGAGGAAGCTATATATAAGAGGCACGGGGTCTTTTAGAATGTGCATTTCACCAATTACATAAGCTCCGTGGACGTGGACCTCTGCATAGCCAAGGGAGCGGAGAAGGTCTCGGCCACCCCCACGGCCCTCCGTCAGACTCCCAAGACCACCCTGCGTCGCCTGGAGGAGCACGGCGTGCGGGTAGAGAGGGTAGAGAGGCTCGGACGCCCCAGGAAGCTGTCAGAAAGGGAGGTGAAGCGTCTCCTGGCCATAAGGACCTCAGACTTGAGCTTCTACAAAGTGGCCGGCATCACCGGGATCGCCAAGAGCACGGTCTTCGACTATTGGAAGAGGTACAGGGACACGGAGTTAGCCCCGGCAGAGCTGGAGGAGGTCCAGAGGCAGGAGGCGGAGCGGGTGTTGAGGGAGGTCCTGGACTTGAACCTGGACGAGGATATAAACTCCCTCGTCCTCAAGGGGCTGAGGAGCGACCTGGAGGGGATGAGGGCGGTCCTCCAGGAGCTGAAGGAGCGCCTCTCTCAGTAAGGTTTAAATCTCTCGGTGGGGATTCTCTTTCATGGGAAAGCAGAGTAAGAGCCGCGCGGCCATGCCAGCTTCCGGTGCCGGTCTGATCCGGTACATGGAAGAAGAAGGGAAAGGGATAAAGTTCAAGCCTGAGCATATCCTCTTCGCGGTCGTCGGCGTGATAATCTTCGAGCTCCTCCTCAAGATCGGCCTCATCTAGGTGATCCCTTGAGGGTAGCCATCACCAGGCCCATGGAACGGTCCGAGGAGACGGTGAGGCTCGTGAGGGAGCGGGGTTGGGAGGCCATGATAGTGCCCACCGTGGAGATCGTACCTCGGGATGAGGGAGAGGTAAGGGCTGCTGTGGGGGATCTGCGTTCCTACGACTGGCTGGTGGTGACGAGCTCCTCAGGGGCCGAGATACTATACAGATGCTTCGGCGCCAAGCTGAAGGGGATCAAAGTGGCTGCCATAGGCCCCAAGACCAGGGAGGCCCTGGAGGCGCGGGGCTTGAGGGTGGAGCTCCTTCCAGACGAGTACAAGGCCGAGAACCTGGCAGGGAGGTTGAGGGAAGAGGGGATCAAGGGGAAGCGGATCCTTGTCGCAAGGGCAGCCATAGGGAGGGAGGTCCTGGTGGACGAGCTACGGAAGGAGGCCCAGGTCGTGGAAGTTTCACTCTACGACACCGGCATGCCGAGGGACAAGAGACCGATGGAGGCGGCGGTAGCGGCCCTGAGGAAGGGGGAGATAGACGCCTTCATCTTCACCAGCTCCCAGAGCGCC
>JBBSVP010000024.1:0-2788 GCA_038046745.1 Candidatus Hydrothermarchaeota archaeon | reverse complement strand
ATGTGATACCAGAATATGCCCTCGACGCCCTCGATCCCCCTACCCTCACCCAGGCAGTGGCCAGGTCCAAGGCGTCCTTCGGCCTCCTGGACTGGAAGGGGATGCGGAGAGAGCAGAGGGAGAAGGTCCTCTCCATGGCCTCCTCCTTGGAACTGGAACTCAAGAGGGGCAGGGACCTCCTCAAAGAAAATATTTAAATACGTAGGATAGTATCTTACAGTAGGTTCGATCAGGAGGCACACCTTGGAATCTACAGCGGGAGTCCTGAAGAAGGATGTTGAGTCCGTTAAGAGGACGAAGCTCGGCACTGAGTTGCAGAAGTCGGCGGTGGACGAGGAGCTGGAGAAGCTTCTCTCGAAGGTGAAGCCCCGGATCTTGGTCGTGGGGGCAGGCGGCGCCGGGAACAACACCATGTCCCGGCTGATGGAAACCGGTATCGAGGGGGCCGAGACCATCGCCGTGAATACTGATGCCCAGGACCTCCTCTACACCAATGCCCAAAGGAAGATTCTCATAGGGAGGGAACTCACAGGGGGGCTGGGGGCCGGCTCCATACCCCAGGTGGGGGAGGAGGCGGCCAGGGAGAGCGAGAACGAGCTGAAGGAGAACCTCCAGGGGGCTGATATCGTCTTCATAACCTGCGGCCTTGGCGGGGGCACCGGCACAGGGAGCGCTCCGGTGATCGCCAATATCGCCCAGGATACCGGGGCCCTGACCGTGGGTGTGGTCACCTTCCCCTTCTCCATGGAGGGTATGAGGAGGCGGGGGAATGCGGAGATGGGCCTGGAGAAGCTGAGGAAGTATGCAGACACCGTCATCGTCATCCCCAACGACAGGCTCCTGGACATAGCACCCAACCTGCCCCTCTCGGCGGCTTTCAAGGTGGCGGACGAGATCCTCGTCAGGGCTGTGAAGGGTATAACAGAGCTTATTACCAAGCCCGGGCTTATCAACCTGGACTTCGCAGACGTCAGGGCTGTGATGGAAGGGGGCGGCGTCGCCATGATAGGGATGGGAGAGAGCGACACCGAAAAGAGGGCGACCGAGGCCATCGAGAAAGCCATCAATAGCCCTCTTTTGAGCGTGGACATCACGGGCGCGAAGGGCGCCCTCATAAATGTGGTGGGTGGCGAGGACCTCAGCCTGGCTGAGGCGGAGCAGGTGGTGGAGATGGTAGCCCAGCGCCTAGACCCGAAGGCCAATATCATCTGGGGGGCGCAGATCGACGACGAGATGAAGGGCCTCCTCAGGGTCATGCTCGTCATCACCGGCGTCAGGTCAAAGCAGATCTTCGGCTCTGGGGACGATATCATAAGGCCCAAGCGGGAGGGCTCCCTGAAGAAGGAGCTGGGGATAGACTTCATAGATTAGGTTAGGCCATGAAGAAGCTGAGAGAGATCGCTAAACCGCTGGAGGATAGGGGTTACCTCCAGTTCTTCAGGGAATGGGGGAGGGTGGTGAAGCTCTCCAGGAAGCCCAGGAGCGATGAGTTCGTTCTCACGGCAAAGATCACAGGCCTGGGGATGGCCATAGTGGGGATGATAGGTTTCTCTATCAGGATGATCATTCAGTTGACAGGGAAGACCCTCTGAGAGACCAAAAAGTATATAAATCCATCCTCAGACAGAACAGAGGGCTCTAGCCCCCGGTTTTTGGGTGGCTTTATGGAGAGTAAGATATACGCTGTGAGAACGACCATAGGGCAGGAGAGGAGCGTAGCCGATATGATGACCGCTCGCATAGGTAGGGAACACTTCGAGGTATACTCGATCCTCGTACCCCACGATATAAGGGGCTATGTCATGGCGGAGGCCCTGAACAAGACCGAGATCGAAAAGTCCTTGAGGGGGGTGAGCCACGCCAAGGGGATCGTAGAGGGTGAGATCGCCCTAGCGGACATAGAGAAGTTCTTCGAGCCGAAGCCCATGGTGACGAAGGTGGACACCGGGGACATCGTGGAGCTCATAAGCGGCCCCTTCAAGGGTGAGAAAGCCCGGGTTGTGAGGGTGGACGTGAAGAAGGAGGAGATCACCGTGGAGCTCTTCGAGGCCACGGTGCCGATACCTGTCACTGTCAGGGGAGACACCATAAAGGTCGTCAGGAAGGAAGCTGAGAATGAAGCAAACGATTAGCGCCTTGGTAGACGGCGGGAAGGCCAGCGCCGGGCCGCCGCTGGGCCCTGCCCTCGGTCCCATTGGGATCAATATAGGGGCGGTTGTGGGAGCCATAAACGAGAAGACGAAGGCCTTCGTGGGCATGAAGGTCCCGGTCAAGGTCATAGTCGACCCTGCCACCAAGGAGTTCGAGATCTCCGTGGGGACCCCACCCACCAGCGCCCTTATAAAGAAGGAGCTCAATATAGAGTCGGGCTCCGGCGAGCCCAAGACGAAGATCGTAGGCGATTTATCGCTGGAAGGGGCCGTCAAGGTCGCCCAGATGAAACGAGACGGGATGCTCGCCGCCAGCCTCAAGGCCGCGGTGAAGGAGGTCCTGGGGGTCTGTGTATCTATGGGGGTCACCGTGGGCGGTAAGCCGGCCAAGGAGTTCCAGGCGGAGATAGCCCAGGGGCTCCATGACAGTGCATTGAAGGAGTGAGAAGATGGCCATAACCACCGAGGGCATCCTCAAGGCTGTAGAGGGGCTGAAGACCAGCTCCCCCAAGAGGAAGTTCAGGCAGAGTGTGGACCTCGCGTTGACCCTGAAAGAGCTGGATATGTCCAAGCCCGAGAACCGTATCAACGAGGAGCTTGTCCTGCCCAACGGACGGGGTAAGGAGGTCAAGGTGGGG
>JBBSVP010000023.1:0-4626 GCA_038046745.1 Candidatus Hydrothermarchaeota archaeon | reverse complement strand
CCCGTACATGACCAGGAACCGCGCCCCGCCCAGCTTGTTCCCATAGCTGGAGCGCCCGGTCCTATGGCAGGCGACGGCATGGGCCCCCCACTTCTCCTTTATGTACTTCAGCCTCTCGGCCACGAAGTCCAGGCCCTCGTCCCAGGTTACCAGCTTGAACTTCCCGTTGACGTTGTCCTCCCTTATGATGGGATACTTGGCCCTGAGAGGGTTGTAGGCGTGCTGATAGTTGGCTGTCCCCTTGGGGCACAATGAACCGTAGTTCTGGGGGTGTTCCTCATCGCCGTAGATATCCACAATGCGGTTGTCCTTCAAGAAGACCTTCATGCCGCAACCGCTCTCGCACATGTTGTCGCAAGTCGTGTAACGGATCGTATCGTAATCCCTCACCGACTCCTGCGCCATCTTCAAAACTACCACGCTTTCACCTCCAACCGGCCGAGTATCAGTTTAGCACCAGCTTTATCAAGGTATGTTAAGCTATTGCAATGGCATAAGGATATAAAAAGTTTTCCCCCTACTATAAGTATTATGGCTGTGATGGCCTCATGCATCGTCCTCGCCGGCGGCAGGAGCAGGAGGATGGGTATGGACAAAAAGTCCATGGAACTTGGCGGGAAGACCTTCCTGGAGAAGGTGGTGGAGAGCGCCAGGGGGGTCTGCGACGAGGTCATAGTATCGGTGGCTTCAGAGGCCCAGAGGAGGGGGGTGGAAGGTATGGCCCTGGGAGTGGCCGCGACGGTGGTGGACGAAGCAGGACCGATAGGTCCTTTGGGGGGGCTCCTCACAGCCCTGAAGCGGTGCACTCGCGAGTACGCATTGGTCCTGACCTGTGACAGCCCCGTCCCCATGCCCGATGTCCTGAGGCAAATGCTGGATGAGATCGGCCCTCATGGCGCCCTGGTCCCAAGGGACGGGGACTACATCCACCCCCTCCAGGCCCTCTACAGGGTAGAGCCCCTGCTGGCGGCCTGCGAGGAGGCTTTGGGAAGGGGTGCCAGGGACGTCAAAGGTGTGGTAGCACGGATGGCCGACGTGCGGTACATATCGGTGGAAGAGTTCCGGGCCCAGGACAGGGAGCTCCTCACCTTCTTCAACGTCAATACGCCCAGGGACCTGGAGCGGCTCAGAGCACTGCTGGGGGCGGGGTAGTGGGCGTCCGGAGGAGAGGCTTCCGGGAGAGGACTCCCGTGGGAGCGGCCTTGGAGATCCTCCTAAGTACTGCCAAGCCGCTGGGCGCCGAAGAGGTAGGCCTTGAAAAGGCCTACGGCCGGGTCCTGGCCGAAGACCTGGTCTCGTCCATGGACCTGCCCCCCTTTCCAAGGGCTGCCATGGACGGCTACGCTGTCAGGGGGGAGGATACCTTCGGAGCCAGCCAGGGGAGCCCCGCCCTCTTCAAGGTGACCGGGGTCGTGGGGGAGTTCGAAGCCGTGAAGGTGATGACAGGCGGCCCCTTACCCAGGGGGGCCGACGCCGTGGTCATCTTCGAGCAGGCCAGGGAGGAGGATGGGACACTGGAGGTCTACGCACCAGTAGCCCCGGGCAAGAACGCCTCCCCCAGGGGCGAGGATGTCAAGAAGGGCGAGAGGGTCCTCCGGAAGGGGTCAAGGCTCAGGCCCCAGGACGTGGCGATAGCAGCGGCCCTGGGGGTCCCCAAGGTCCCTGTCTCCAGGAGGCCGAGGGCTGGCATAATATCCACGGGGGACGAGCTGATGGAGCCCGGCGGCAGGCTGGCCGAGGGGAAGATATACGAGGTCAATAGCTACGCCCTCGCCTCCATGGTAAAGATGAGCGGCGGGCTCCCGGAGCGGCTTGGTATCGTGAGAGACGACTACGACGAGGTGACGGGGGCCATCGAAGGGGCCCTGAGATACGACCTGGTCCTGGTCAGCGGGGCCACCTCGGTGGGGGAGAAGGACTGGGTCCCCGAGATAGTCGGGAGCCTCGGCAAGGTCATGGTCCACGGGGTGGCGATGCGCCCCGGGGAGCCCACGGGCTTCGGCCTGGTGAGAGGCAAGATGGTCTTCATGCTCCCGGGCTACCCGGTGGCCTCCGTGGTGGCCTTCGAGACCTTCTGCAGGCCCTACCTCCAGAGGCTCCAGGGGATGGAACCCTGCAGCCCCTACCCCCAGACGACGGCCACCCTGAGGAGAAAGATCGCCTCGGAGCTGGGGAGGAGGGATTTCGTGAGGGTAAGAGTGGAGAGGTCTGGAGAGGGGCTCTTCGCAGAGCCCATAAGGGTGACGGGGTCCGGGATCGTCTCGAGCCTCGTGAGGGCCGACGGCTTCGTCATAGTGCCCGAGAATACCGAGGGGATCGAGGAGGGGGAGAGGGTGGCTGTCCATCTCTTCTTGAGGTGCTGATGCCCTACCGCTATCTGGAGGAAGTGGCCATCGCGGACGTGGCCTTCGAGGCCTGGGGGAGGGACTTGGGGGAGCTCTTCGAGGCCGCTGCCCTGGCCACCTTCGAGGTGATGGTCGACCTGGAAGGCGTGGAGCCCAAGGTTACGAAGGAGGTCGAACTGGAGAACAAGGAATTGGACGGGCTCCTCTACGACTGGCTTTCGGAGCTGGTCTATCTCAAGGATGCGGAGGCCACGCTCTTCTCCCGCTTCCAGGTTAAGATCGAGGGGGACGGAAGGTACAGGCTCCGGGCCACGGCTATGGGGGAGGAGATAGACCAGGCCCGCCACAGGCTCCGCGCCGACGTCAAGGCGGTTACATACCACCTCTTCTACCTCAAGAAGACCGAGGAGGGCTACAGGGCCATGGTGGTACTGGACATTTAATAGGAAGGACCCACATAGAATAAGATAGGGAGGGAAGTCGGTTTGGGTGATCAGAGGATGGAGATAAAGAGGATCGCAGAGTGCGTCTGGGAGATCCCCCCCACCGAGAAGGAGGGGATGCTCGTCCCGGCGCGTATCTACGCCACAGAGAAGCTCCTGAAGGAGATGGACCAGGGGGTCTTCGAACAGGTCACGAACGTGGCATGCCTCCCCGGGATCCAGCGCTTCTCCTACTGCATGCCGGACGGCCACTGGGGCTACGGTTTCCCGATCGGGGGCGTAGCTGCCTTCGACCCGGAGACGGGGGTGATATCCCCTGGGGGGATCGGCTTCGACATCAACTGCGGGATGAGGCTGGTCAGGACGAACCTGACCCTCCGGGAGGTCCGGCCGCGGATAAGGGAGCTGGTGGACGCCCTCTTCCGATCGGTGCCCGCGGGAGTCGGCTCCAAGGGGATGCTGAAGCTATCTCCCGGCGAGTTCAAGGAGATGATGCACCTGGGCGCCAGGTGGTGCGTGGAGAAGGGGTACGGCTGGGAGCGGGACCTGGAGCGGATAGAGGAGTACGGGTGCATAAAGGGTGCCGACCCCGAGAAGGTCTCTGACCATGCCATGAAGCGGGGGATAGGCCAGCTCGGCACCCTGGGCTCCGGCAACCACTACCTGGAGGTCCAGGTGGCGAGTGCAGCGGAGATCTACGACCCCCAGACAGCCAAGGCCTTCGGGATTGAGGATGCCGACCAGATCTTCGTCATGTTCCACTGCGGCTCGCGGGGGTTCGGCCACCAGGTGGCGACCGATTACCTGAAGGTCTTCGACGGGGCCATGAAGAAGTACGGCATCACCGTCCGGGACCGCGAGCTGGCCTGCGCCCCCTTCCGCTCCCAGGAGGGGCAGGACTACTACAAGGCCATGGCCTGCGCTGCCAACAACGCCTTTGCCAACAGGCAGATGATCCTCCACCGGGTGAGGGAGGCCTTCTCCCAGGTCTTCGGCAGGGATGCCGAGGCCTTGGGCATGGATATCGTCTACGATGTCGCCCACAATATCGCGAAGGTTGAGAGACACAGGATTGACGGCGGAATGAAGGACGTGGTGGTCCACAGGAAGGGCGCCACCAGGTGCTTCGGCCCCGGGAGGGAGGAGCTCCCGCCCATCTATAGGGATATAGGGCAGCCTGTGATCCTGGGAGGGTCCATGGAGACGGGCTCCTACGTGCTTGTGGGCACCGAGAGGGCTATGGAGGAGACCTTCGGTTCCACGGCCCACGGCTCCGGGAGGACCATGTCCAGGGCGGCGGCCAAGCGGAAGGTCATGGGGGGGGAACTCCAGAAGAGCCTAGAGAAGCGCGGGATAATCGTCAAGGCCGTCTCCATGTCGGGCCTGGCCGAGGAGGCGGGCTTCGCCTACAAGAACATCTCCGAGGTCGTGGAGGCCCTGGAGTGCGCCGGGATCACCAGGAAGGTCGTGGGGCTCAAGCCCCTAGGGAATGTGAAGGGATAATGGAGCAGAAGGAGTTCCACGAGGTCGTCACCATAGAGGAGGCGAGGAGGAGGCTCCGCTCCAGCTTCACCTTCGTACCCCGGGTGGAGGTCATAGGGCTCGATGAGGCCCTGGGGAGGGTGACGGCGGGGGATGTGATAGCCCCAATAGATGTCCCGCCCTTCGACAGGGCTACCATGGACGGATATGCGGTCCAGGCTACAGAGACCTTCCACGCCGACGAGGAGAGGCCCAGAGAGCTGGCCTTGAAGGGGCAGATAATGGCGGGGGATGCCCGTACCCTCGAGCTCGCGGACGGCCGTCAGGTACTCGTCGAGCTTGCGCCGGTCCGTCGC
>JBBSVP010000022.1:0-4424 GCA_038046745.1 Candidatus Hydrothermarchaeota archaeon | reverse complement strand
CTATCCAAGGTGGCTTGGTTTGCGGACTCCAGGCCGAATAGGAGCATCCTGAACCCTGCCTTCCTCATGAGGACGAACTGCTCCTCCTTGAGGGCGTTTACGCGCATGTTGCAGCTGATCCTTACCTTCTCGTTGTATCCCCTCTCTATCATCCCCCGGCAGAACCTCTCGAGCCACTTGCCGGTTGGGAAAGTCCCCGTATCATCGAAGACCTCCCGGACACCGTACCGGTCTATGAGGAGCCCGATCTCATCCAGGAGGCTCTCGACCTTCCGGCTTCTGAATCTGGGGTAGATGCTGGTCCAGGAGCAGAAGCGGCACCGCCCGTACCAGCAGTCCCTCCCCACCATCGTATAGGTTCCTGGATCGAACTTGAAGTTCCCGTTCCTCTGGTAGAGCCACCACTTGGTCAGGTCCCTGTCGATAGAGGGGAGGGAGTCGAGGTCGTGGTCGAGGATGAAGGGGCCCGTGTTCATGACTTCGTTCCCCTGCCGATACCATATCCCTGGCTTCAACGTGGCCCCTCTCTCGAGATGGTCGCATAGGTTCCTGAGAAGGAAGTCGTAGTCCCCTCCGGTAAGTATATAGTCGACCCTGCTCTTCTCCATCGATTCCCTAGGGAGGGCGGTAACATGGTCTCCCACGAGGACCACCTTCGTCTCGGGGAGGACCTCCTTCAGACGGTCTATTATCCTCCAGTGGATCTGGACTACGGGGGTCTTGGTCTCGATGAGGATGAGGTCTGGGGACGTCCTCTCCATCTCTCTGTAATACTTTGGAAGGGTCCAGCCCTGGGCTATACCATCGTCCCAGGAGACCTCGTATCCCTCATTCTTAAGGAGGGTGGCCGCATAGGCCGGGACTATGGGGTAGATATAAGTGGGGTTGTGGAACCATTGGAACTGCCGATTCTGGCTCAGCAGGGGGATCCCCTTGGCGCTCTCCAGAGGCGGATAGGAAATGCTCACCCTCATCGCTCCAACTCCTGGAGGGCCAGTCCCTTGAGGAATCCTGCCCCATATGTGAAGTGGGTGAGGACGGTGCCCAAGAAGATGAGAGGTATTAACATGGGTTCTTTCCTATTTGCGCTCGAAAGGAGGACCATCAGGAGATAAAAGGAGAATCCCCCTATAAAAATAGGTAGGACCCCTCTATCCAGAAGCGAGAGGAGGATGCCAGCGGGGAGGGCCAGGAAGAGGAGGGAGGGGAGTAGATAGGCAAGCCGGAGGGAGGTCTCTGGGTACCTCTTGGCGAAGTGACCCCGGTGGAGGCCATAGTTCCAGACCTGCCTCATGTGGGGGAGGAAGAGCCTCCTCCGATGGTGGTATATCAGGACCCTGGGGTCATAGAGGATCTTCTTCCCCAGCTTGTGGGTGATCTCAAGGCAGAGCTTTGTATCCTCCCCCGGCCAATACCGTGTGTTGAAGCCCCCCAGCTCCTGGAAGACCGACCTCCGTACGATGAAATTGCAGCTGGGAAAGTCGTCTACCTCCCGTCCCTCTCTGGGGGTGTATCGGTAGGCGAGAGCACCGCCGCCAAGAGGGGAGGAGTAGACATGGCCGCTGGCCCTCTGGAGAAAGTCATCCCCTGGTGGAGTCACCCCTGGACCGCCCACCGCCGCGACTTCATCGTCCTTGAAGCGCTGGACCGCCCATTTGAGCCACTCTCTGGAAGGATATGCATCGTCGTCTATGAAGGCCAGGAGAGCCCCCTCGCTCAGGGAGGCCCCCAGATCTCGTTTCTCTGAGGGACCGACTTCGCCTGTGGCCGCGACCCTTGCTCCATCGGGATCGAGCGTAGGCGGATGATCCGGTAGGATGGCGATCTCATAATCGGGATAGTCCAGGAGGCGACAGTGGCGGATGCACTCCAGGGCGTTTGAATCGATCTCTTTGCAGGGGATGATGATGCTGACCTTCATGAGAGTCTTATGGAAAGAGAACGAATCCTATGAATCGTTCGGGCTACTGCCCATCTTGGGCGCCTCTGAGTCTGTCCTGGGGGGAGTGTCGTTAGGCCGGTAGTATCTCGTGATCTTCTCCCGGTAGAATATCGTCATAGTATCTTTGAATATCTGCCAGATGGTCATCAAGTTGATGCCGCTCCCGTTGAACTGGTAGTCGAGAACGATGGGGGCCTCTGCTATCCTGAAGCCCATGTTGTTTGCGTTCACGAGGAGGTCGAGGTCGAAGGCATAGCCGTTGACAGTCACCTTGGGCAGGGCGGCGGCAAGGGCCTCCCGCCTGAAGAGCTTTATACCGGTCTGGGTGTCGTTCAGCCGCAGCCTGAACAGGAGGCGGACCATGAGATGGTAGCAGGCGCTCAAGAACCTTCTTGTGAGGGGATATTTAACCCGTGAGAGGGGGTGCCTCTTGCAGCCGATCACGATATCGTTCCCTTCTATGTACTCCAGGAGGACCGAGGTCTGCTCGGGGTGGATATCCATGTCGGCGTCCAGGAAGGTCACCAGCTCCCCCGTGGCGTGGGCCACGCCGTACTTCAGGGCATAGCCCTTTCCCCGGTTCTCTGGGTAAGTGAATACCTTCACCCTCTCCGAGAGGGCCTTGGAGGCCTGCTGGTAGGTGTCGTCCCCGGAGCCGTCGTCAACGATGATGAGCTCGTAGTCCAGCTGGAGCCTTGCGAAGGTCTCCATGAACTCCAGGATATTCCGGTATATGTTCTTGCCCTCGTTATAGGCAGGCACCACCACGGATACCTTCGGCATGAGAATCTCTGAACTCCTAGCTACTCCAAAGCCTCTGCCGACCATATAAATATCTTTCGTTCAACGGCAATCTGCTCAAAATCTTCCCGACCTTCCACGAAGGAGAGAGTTTCCCAACTATGGTGTGTATTTGTACAAAGAGGCCGACTATTTGGGTCCTGCGAAAAGGGGGGCTCCTTGAGAAGGTTAGGGAAAAAGGAGGCTCTGCAAGCCCCTCCCTTGGAGGGAGGGGCTTTTCCAGAGGCAATAGAGAAGGAGAGGTTTATGAGGGTAACGATTCGGGCAGACCACCTCCTCATTCTCGTACAGATTTTCCTCGACCTTCCGCAGAGAAGGAGTTCCCAACCAGTAGTTGCTCCTATGTTTAAAGAGGCCGTCTCCAAAAGTTCCAGAGAAAGAAGGGGTTATGAGAATACGGATCGGATGGACCACCTCCTTATTCTCATGCACGAAGTGAGGTGCTCGGACACGCTGACGAAGCAGCAGGTTATGGCGCTTTATGGCATCAGCGAACAGGAGGCCAGGGCACTCATCAGGGCGCTGACCAAGAAGGACCCTAGGGCACGGCTGGTCACCAAGAAGAAAAAGGGGATTGGTATAGGCCTAGATAGCCTCTTCGGGAAAGCCACTACTCATCGGGATGCCCTCCGGGACCGCCGGCCGAATCCGTACAAATACCGCCTCGACCAGATGGAGCAGTCCACAGCCAGGGTCCACCGTTACTTTGCGGCCACCTGTTTTGTCAACTTGCCGGCGGGTAAGTCTGCCCCGGAGCCGATGCTCCTCAGCCTGTCCGACGAAGACTTGACAGAACCCGTTCAACCGGGTCTATGCCTGGATGAATATATCTGATGGTCGTTAGTCAGTTATTTAAGGATACCTGATAAGGGGGATATATATGCTGAGGAAGGGCCTGAAGCAGCTCCGCTTCATTAGGAGCCCGAAGATGCTCTACAGGGTCCTGGCCACCGAGGTCAGGATGCGCCTGGGCATCCCCACCCTCAGGAGCGTGGAGCTGGCCGTAACTTGGCGTTGCAACAAGAGCTGCCCCTTCTGCTACTCCCAGGACCTGAGGGAAGCTGGGAGGAAAGATGATATCTCCGTGGAGCTAGTGAGGAAAGTCATGGCCCAGGCCAGGGACCTGGGGATGGTCCATGTGAATATCACTGGAGGTGAACCTCTCCTCAGGAAGGACCTCATAGAGCTCTTGGATGCTATGCCCAGGGACGTCATAGTCTCGGTGGTGACCAACGGCAGGCTCCTGACGAGGGAGAGGATCGATGCCCTCGAGGCCGCCGGTGTGGCCTCCATCCAGGTGAGCTACGGCTCCAACTACGTAGGGGACTTCCGCAGGGATGTGGCAGCATATGCCCAGAAGAGGGGCATTCCCGTCTGCCTTAGCGTCGTTAATACCGTGGAGGAGCGCCCCTATGTGGAGGAGGCCATAAAGCTCTCCGAGGAGCTGGACTGCCTCGTCCTCTTCAACTACCCCATGAAGTACTCCCTGGACAGGGAGACCTACTGCAGGTATAGGGACCACCCAAACGTCCGGGAGGACAACCTCTTCTGGGCAGGCAGAGATAGGTGCCCAGCCGGGGTGGAGAAGATATATATCACCAACGACGGCGAGGTCATGAACTGCGAC
Organism: Candidatus Hydrothermarchaeota archaeon; assembly: GCA_038046745.1. GTDB lineage: Archaea > Hydrothermarchaeota > Hydrothermarchaeia > Hydrothermarchaeales > JACQPM01 > JACQPM01. The sequence continues at coordinate 54 of JBBSVP010000022.1, read as the reverse complement.
AGGATCCATGACGTCTACGGGAATGCCCAGGCGGAGCCCCTGGCAGAGATATGG
>JBBSVP010000021.1:0-3766 GCA_038046745.1 Candidatus Hydrothermarchaeota archaeon | reverse complement strand
GGCCTTTAATAAAGTAACTGGAGGAGAGAAAAATTCTTAAACCCCGGGCATGATAGACTAACTGGAGGGTAACCATGTACAAGAAGATACTCCTGGCTTTAGATGGCTCCAAAGCCTCCATGAGGGCGGCGGACCATGCCCTGCAGCTGGCCAAGCTTGCCAAGGCGGAGATAGGGGCCGTCGACGTCCTCTACACGGAGCTCACCTTCGAGAAGTCGAGGGAGGAGGTCCTGGACGAACAGAGGCGGATCGCCGATAAGGCCTTCAAGGAGTTCACCGCCAAGGCCTCCAAGGCAGGGATAAACGTAAAGGTGAAATTCCTGGAAGGGTCGCCGGGGATCAAGATCGCCGATGAGGCGGCAGAAGGCAAGTACGGCCTCATCGTCATGGGCTCCAAGGGGAAGGGCGCCCTGGGCTCCGTCGCCGAGAAGGTTGTAAGGGCGGCCACCTGCCCAGTGCTGGTGGTGAAGGGCTGACCCACCTCCGTCCCCCATGGAGATAGTCTTCTTAGGCACTACCGCAGCCATCCCCACGGCTGATAGGGGCCACTCCGCCATAGCCCTCAAGTACCACAACGAGGTCATCCTCTGGGACTGCGGCGAGGGGACCCAGAGGCAGCTCATCCGCACGAAGACGAGCTACATGAAGGTGAGGCGGATCTTCGTGACCCACCTCCACGGGGACCACCTCCTGGGCCTCCCGGGGCTCATCCAGACCCTCTCCTTCTCGGGGAGGTCGGAGCCCCTCAAGATATACGCCCCCCGGGGGGCCGAGAAGATCGGCGGTGCCCTCCTGGGGATGGGCGAGTACGAGCTGGGCTTCCCGGTGGAGATAGAGCCGCTGGGTGACGGCTTCAGGCTGGAGGAGGAGCGGTACACCATCGAGGCGGTCAGGGTGGACCACTCCACCCTCACCTACGCTCTCGTCTTCAACGAGAAGAAGGGGAGGGAGTTCCTGCCCGAGAAGGCGAAGAGCCTGGGGCTGAGGCCCGGCCCGGCGTACTCAAAACTACAGCGGGGGGAGAGGGTCCAGGTGGGGGGGCGCTGGATAGAGCCGGAGGAGGTCCTCGGCCAGCAGAAGGCCGGGATAAGGATAGTCTACACCTCCGACACCCGCCCCTGCCCGAGACTGAAGGAATACTGCAAGGACGCTATCCTCATCCACGACGGGACCTTCGACGATTCCCTTCGGGAGAATGCGCTGGAGACGCGCCACTCCACAGCTGCTGAAGCAGCTGCCTTCGCCAAGGAGGCCGGAGCTAAGGCGCTTTACCTCACCCACGTAAGCCCCAGGTACGAGGACGACACCATCCTGGCAGAGCAGGCCAGGCGGATATTCCCCGGGGCCATAGTGGCGCGGGACCTGATGCGGGTGACCCTGTAGAGGCGTGAGCTTTTTATATCGTGAGGACCACTTCTAGGTGAGCTATGGCCCAGGAGAGACTTCCCAGCCAGGAGAACATAAAACCTGTCAAGATAGAGGAGGAGATGCAACGCTCCTACATAGATTACGCCATGTCCGTCATCGTGGGCCGGGCCCTCCCAGATGTCCGGGACGGCCTGAAGCCAGTCCACCGGCGGATCCTCTATGCCATGTACGAGCTCAGTAATACCTCGGACAAGCCCCACAAGAAGTCCGCCAGGATCGTCGGTGAGGTCCTGGGCAAGTACCATCCCCACGGCGACATCGCCATCTACGACTCCCTAGTCAGGATGGCCCAGGACTTCTCCATGCGCTACCCCCTCATCGACGGCCAGGGCAATTTCGGCTCTGTAGACGGCGACTCCCCCGCGGCCATGCGGTACACGGAGGCCAGGCTGGCCAAGATAGCGGAGGAGCTCCTCCAGGACCTAGAGAAGGAGACCGTGGACTTCGTCCCGAACTTCGACGACTCCCTCCAGGAGCCCTCCGTCCTGCCCGCCAAGCTCCCGAACCTCCTCCTCAACGGCTCCTCCGGGATAGCCGTGGGGATGGCCACCAACATCCCGCCCCACAACCTGGGGGAGGTGGTGGACGCCCTTGTGATCCTCATCGAGAGGCCGCAAGCGGCCCTGGAGGAGCTCATGACGGTCCTGAAAGGGCCGGACTTCCCCACGGGCGGCTTCATCGTAGGGCGCGAGGGGATAGGAGAGGCCTACGCCACGGGGCGGGGGACCCTGAGGCTAAGGGCCAAGGCAGCCATCGAGAAGAAGAAAGACCGGGACAGGATCATCATAACCGAGATCCCCTACATGGTGAACAAGGCCAAGCTCATAGAGGCCATGGCGGAGCTGGTGAAAGAGAAGAAGATAGAAGGGATAGCGGACCTGAGGGACGAGTCGGACAGGGAAGGGATGCGCATAGTCCTGGAGCTCAAGGGCTCGGCCGTGCCGGAAGTGATCCTCAACCAGCTCTACAAGCACACCCAGATGGAGACGACCTTCGGCGTGATCAACCTGGCCCTGGTGGACGGGGAGCCCAAGGTCCTCAACCTCCAGGAGACCCTCCACCAATACATAAAGTACCGGACGGCGGTGGTCAGGCGGAGGTCCCAGTTCGAGCTGCGGAAGGCCGAGAAGAGGGCCCACATCCTGGAGGGCCTGAAGGCGGCCCTGGGGCGCATCGACGCCGTTATCAAGCTGATCAAGGCCTCCAAGACGCCGGAGCAGGCCAGGAATGCCCTCGTCGCAGACCTGAAGCTCAGCCAGGAGCAGGCCCAGGCGATCCTGGAGATGCGCCTCCAGCGCCTCACGGGCCTGGAGAGGGAGAAGATCGACCAGGAGCACTTGGACCTGCAGAAGCAGATCGCCCGGCTGAAGACGATTCTGGGCTCCGAAGGGGAGATACTGAGCGTCATAAAGGGCGAGCTGGCGGCCCTGAAGAAGGAGTACGGGGACCCCAGGCGCACGGCCATCGTGGAGGCCACCCCGGAGATAAGGCTGGAGGATCTGATCCCCAAGGAAGAGACCGTCATCATGGACACCAACAGCGGCTACATAAAGCGCATCCCCCTCACCACCTACCGGATGCAGAGGCGCGGCGGCAAGGGGATCATAGGGATTGAGACGAAGGAGGAGGACTATATAGTGGACCTCTTCGTCACCTCCACCCACGACTATGTTCTATTCTTCTCCAACATGGGGAAGGTATACCGCCTGAAGGCCTACGAGATACCCGAGGGTTCCAGATACTCCAAGGGCAAGGCCATCATCAACATCCTGCCCAAGCTGGAGGCGGGGGAGAGGATCAACGCCACCATCCCGGTGAAGGAGTTCGACGACGCCCATTACCTCGTCTTCGCCACCAAGAGGGGCGTGGTGAAGAAGACCGTCCTCTCCGCCTTCAGCAATATCAAGGTCTCAGGGATAAGGGCCATAAACCTCGACCAGGGGGATGAACTGATCGGGACCAAGCTCTCGGATGGGAACAGGGAGATCGTCCTTGCCACCTCCCTGGGGAAGGCGGTGAGGTTCAGCGAGGGCCTGATAAGGGGGAGGGGTCGGGCGGCCAGGGGCGTGGCTGGCGTAAGGCTCTCCGAGAGGGATGAGGTCGTATCCATGACCCTGGGGCAGGAAGGGATGATCCTCCTAACCGTCTCACAGAAGGGATATGGGAAGCGCACACCCCTCTCGGAGTACAGGAAGACGGGGAGGAACGCCAAGGGCGTCGTCACCATGAAGGCCAACGAGAAGACTGGCAAGGTGATATCGGTCCTGGAGGTATCGGGGGAGGACGAGCTCATCGTCACGAGCAAGGAGGGGATGGTGATAAGGATCCCAGTCCGGGG
>JBBSVP010000020.1:0-10619 GCA_038046745.1 Candidatus Hydrothermarchaeota archaeon | reverse complement strand
CGACTATGCGAGGCAGCGCCGGCGCCGGCGGTTATGGCGGAGGTTGCTGCTGGGCTGGCGATTTCACCGCGAACCGGCGCTAGCCTCTACTTTCTCCCCTCCTCGCCCCATATTAGACCTAGCATCCCCATCCATCAAGCTTTCCTATCAGGAACACGTGTGCCCCTCACCTTCGCCTTGTAGTGCGCACAGTAGGGCCTCAGGGGGCAGGTCTCGTGCCTCGGGCCCACGGGCCTGCAGACCTCCCTCCCGAACCTGACGAAGACCTCGTTGAGGTCCAGCCAGTACTTCTTTGGTATAATGCGCCGGAGGGCCTCCTCCGTCTCCTCGGGCCTCTTCGTCTGGACGAGGCCAAGGCGGTTGCTGACGCGGTGGACATGCGTATCCACCGGTATGGCGCTCCTCCCGAAGCCGTAGACCAGGACGCAGTTGGCGGTCTTACGACCCACCCCAGGCAGTTCCAGAAGAGCTTCCATCTCTTCTGGAACTGCGCCCCCGTAGCACCGGGCCACGATCCGGGATACTTCTTTTATCGTCCTGGCCTTGACATGATAGAAGCCCGAGGGCCTGATGAGCTTCTCAAGTCGGTCCGTCGGCGCCTGGGCGATGGCCCGAGGGGTGGCGTAGACGGAGAAGAGGGCCGCGCTCGCCCTCTCGGTGTTCTCGTCCCTCGTCCGCTGGGAGAGGATGGTGGAGATCAAGACCCTGAAAGGGTCGCCCCTCCTCTCCCCCACGGCCGTCCACCCCTTCATCCCCAGGAGGATCTCCAGGACCGCCTCCAGCTCCCTGGCACGCATGCCCATCCCTGGGGGCCTGGGGATTTATAGGTTGCGGAGGGATTATAGTTGGGTAATCCGACGGAAGATCTCCATCACATGTTCCGTATTAGTGGCTACATACACAGCGACTAACAACGCTGTAATCAGTATTGCATGGACTGCTAATGCGGTTTTATAAAATCTCTTCATGCCATCGTGCTATGACTACACCGAGTCTTACCGCCTGTACGTTCCCATCAATTCCCCCTTCGCCAGGGTGTGCCCCTCCATGGCCCCCTCCAGCTCCTCCTTGGTGACACCCCCCGGCAAGTCGAGCATGGTGTCAAGGGCGTAGACCTTGAAGAAGTAGCGGTGGGCGGGGCCCCTCGGCGGGCAGGGGCCCCTGTACTGCGCCACCCCAAAGCCGTTCTTCCCCTGCCTTTCGACCCTGGCGCCCTCGCCCAGCTCTCTCGTGCCCGGCGGTATGCTCCAGGCTATCCAGTGGTCGAAGACGCCCCCGGGCGCATCTGGATCGTCCACTATGATGGCCAGGCTCTTGGCCCTCGCCGGCACCTCCGAGAAGCTCAGCGGCGGCGACAGGTCCTCCCCGTCGCATGTATAGCGCCTCGGAATGGCCTGTCCCTGCTGGAACGCGGTGCTCTGGACCTTCATCTGAACCACCTCCACTGGTCCCCGCCTTACATCCTCCTGGACGCACCCGGAGAGGAGCCCCACGAGGACGATGGATGCTAGGAACCAGACTGCCTTCATCTCCCCTATTGATATCAGCCTTCGGCTTCTAAATATCTTTCCCTCCCGCAGTTTTACATAGCCCGGAGGCGATTTTGTTGAGCATGCCGAACGCCTTCCAGCTCCTCTCCAAGCCCCTCCAGCGGGCCCTGGCAGACAGGGGCTTCTCCGGCCCGACGGAGCCCCAGGCCAAGGCGATGCCCATCATCCTCCAGGGCAAGAGCGTCCTCCTCATAGCCCCCACCGGGACGGGAAAGACAGAGGCGGCCTTCCTCCCGATCCTGGACAGGCTCCTGGCGATGCCCAGGGGGGACGGGATAAAGTTCCTCTATATAACGCCCTTACGGGCGTTGAACAGGGATATGCTCGACCGCCTCACCTGGTGGTGCCAACGCCTCGATATAAGGCTCGGTGTCAGGCACGGCGACACGGAGGCGAATGAGCGCACGGCCCAGTCCCTGGCCCCCCCGGACCTGCTCATCACGACCCCCGAGACCCTCCAGGCCATACTGGTCGGGCGAAGGATGCGCCAGCACCTGAGGCAGCTGAGGTGGGTTGTTATAGACGAGGTCCACGAGCTGGCTGGGGACAAGAGGGGGAGCCAATTGGCTCTGGGGATGGAGCGGCTGAGAGCCCTGGCCGAGGACTTCCAGGTCGTCGGCCTGAGCGCCACCATAGGGACCCCCGAGAGGGTGGCGAGGTTCCTGGTGGGGACGGATCGGCCCTGCGAGGTCGTGAGGGTCCCTGTGGCCAGGGCCGTGAAAATCCGCATCCTTTACCCTAGAGCCGCTCCCGCCGACGAGGAGCTGGCCTCCAAGCTCTACACCCACCCCGAGGTGGCAGCCAGGCTGAGGGTGATGCGGTCCCTTATAGACAGGCACAGGTCCGCCCTCCTCTTCACCAACACCAGGTCCACGGCCGAGGTCCTCTCCAGCCGCTTCAGGGTCTGGGATATCGAGGCCCCCATAGGGATCCACCACGGCTCCCTCTCCAAGCCCTCCAGGGTGAGCGCCGAGAGGGAGCTGAAGGAGGGGAGGCTGAAGGGTATCGTCTGCACCTCCTCCCTGGAGCTGGGAATAGACATAGGGGCCCTGGACCTGGTCCTCCAGTACAACAGCCCCCGGCAGGTGACGAGGCTCCTCCAGAGGGTGGGGCGGTCCGGCCACAGGATTGGCGGCGTAGCCAGGGGCGTCATCGTGACCCAGGACTCCGACGACTTCTTGGAGTCCGCCGTCATCACCAGGCGGGCTCTCCTGGAGGAGCTGGAGCCAGTGACCGTGCCGGAGAAACCACTGGACGCCCTCTGCCACCAGCTCGCCGGCCTCCTCATCGAGCGCCGCCGCTGGACCTTCGAGGAGGTCCTGGGGGCCTTCAGGAAGGCATACCCCTACCGGGACCTGACGGAGGTGGAGCTGGTCCAGGTCCTCTCCTACATGAACGGGCGCTACCCCAGGCTGGCCTTCCTCTCCCTGGAGGAGAGGGCCCTCATAAAGCCGAGGCAGAGGGGAGATCTCTACAGATATTACTTCGAGAACCTCTCCATGATCCCGGAGGAGAAGCAGTTCCTGGTCATCGAGGAGGGCGGCGATCCCATAGGCGTCCTGGACGAAGCTTTTGTAGCAGAGCACGGGGAGATAGGGACGAAGTTCATAGAGCGGGGCTCCGCCTGGAGGATACTGGAGGTCTACGGGGACAAGATATACGTCAAGGGAGAAGAGGACCCTGCCGGTGCCATACCCTCCTGGGTTGGGGAGGAGATACCGGTCCCATACGAGGTGGCCATGGAGGTTGGTCAGGTCAGGGGGAGGGCCGATGAGGGGCTGAGGGACGGGAAGAGCATCGAGGCCGTGGCCGAGGTACTGGCTAAGGATTACCCGTGCGATGCCTCGGAGATGGAGCGGGGGCTGGAGGAGGTGGAGGAGCAGGTGGCCAGTGGCATCCCGGTCCCCACGGACAGGCTCATCACCCTGGAGGCCTGGGAGGGCTACGTGATAGTCCACGCCCCCTTCGGCCTCCTGGTCAACCGGACCCTCTCGAGGGTCCTGGGCCACCTCCTCTCCGAGGAGCTTGGGGCGGTGGTGGGGGTCCAGCAGGATGCCTATAGGATCGTCCTCAGGGGCGCCGTACCGCTCGAAAAGGTGGAGAAGCTCCTCCGGGAGCTACCGGGGCTCGACCTGGAGGCCCTGGCCCTCAAGAGCCTCCTCAAGACAGGGGTCTTCAAGAGGCGCCTCCTCCACGCGGCCCGGAAGTTCGGGGCCCTTGAAAGGGGGGCGGACCTCAGCTCCGTCAGCCTGAGCAAGCTGATGGAGGGCTTCAGGGGCACGGCCATCTACGAGGAGGCTGTCAGATCGACCCTGGCCACCGACGCCGACCTGGAGGGGACCGAGAGGGCTTTGGGACTCATCGCCTCCGGTGCCATGGAGATAGCGAAGGTGGAGGGGCTCACCCCCGTGGGGAGGATAGGGATGGCCGAGATGGGGAAGAAGTACGACCTCATACCACCTGAGAAGATGCGCAGCCTCATGGTCCAGTCCTCCAGGGCGAGGCTCCTGGGGGAGGCCAGGACCCTCGTCTGCACCAGCTGCTGGGGATACGTGGAGGTAGCCAAGGTCCAGAAGCTGCCGGAGAGGCCCACCTGCCCCCGGTGCTCCTCGGGGAGGCTGGGGGTCCTGGAGGAAGGTGAAGAGAAGATACAGAGGCTCTGCGAGAGGAGGAGGCGTAAGGAAGAGGTGGCCCTGGGCTACCGGAAGCTCCTGGAGAGGGCCTCGAAGACTAGCGAACTGGTGGAGAGGTATGGGAAGGATGCGGTCATGGCCCTGGCCACTAGGGGGCTGGCCATTCAGGAGGTGCGGGAGATCCTAGCCAGTGGACCTGAAGGTCTGGTGGAGAGGGTGATGGAGGCCGAGAGGAAGGCCCTCCGGAGGAGGTTCTTCGTCGCCAGGGCTAAGGCTCCCCCAGGAGGAGGTTGAGGAGGGCCTTGGGGTCCACCTCGGCCCTGGTCCTCCAGCCTATGTAGAGCATCTCCTCCTCCTGGGTCAGGTAGCCCCGCTTCACGAACCGCTCTAGGTTGAGCTCCACCTTCCACTTAGGGAATTTTTCTCGCAGGAGCTCCTCCACCTCCCTCCTAGGTGCCTTCCCCTGCCTGGAGACGATGTAAGCCAGCGTGGCGGCTAAAGCTGCCACGTCGTCCACCCTGAGGCCCGAGGTGGCCTCGACCTCCGGCGTCCGGAGGACGGCGAAGAACCGGGCCGATGCCAGCTCCTCCTCCTTCGGTTCCTCGGGGGCTTTGCCCTGCTCGTAGACCACCTTGACCTCCATCCCCAGGGGGTCCAGCTCCCGGTTCAGGACGTCTATGACCTCTATGTACCTCTTCCCCAGGGCCTTCCGGAGCTCCCAGCCCCGCACCCCCGGCAGGCGGTGCCTCTGGTAGAGGAGCATCTGGGCCGCCCGCCGGACCTTCCTCCTCGCCTCCGCCTCCCTCTCCGCCTCCTCCATCTAGTCCCCCCTGTTATCCAGCGCCAGAGCGACGGAGTAGACCTTGGTCCTCTCGGCCATGGGGATGGGCCTCTCCAAGGGCCTCAGGAAGATCTCCTCTTCCAGATGTTTCACATCCAGCTCCACGTAACCGTCCGTCACTAGGAAGCTCGTCAGGTAGGCCCTCTCCACCATCTCCGCGAAGGTCCCCCGGTAGATGAACTCAGCGTAGGATATCTTACCGCCCTTGGCCATGGCCCGCAGCTCCTCCAGGACCTTCTTCAGAATATCTTTGAACTCCACCTCCGAGAAGGTCCTGAGGTTGACCAGATCCTCCCTGGTCAAGATGCCGAGCCCCTCCTCCGCCGGTCCCTCCTCCCTGAACCTCTCCGCCAATGGTAGGAGGCTGTTCCAGTAGTCCAGGCCCTCCTCCAGCCTCTTCCCCGAGAGCTGTTCCAGGGCCACGATGGGGTGCCAGGACCGAAAGAAGACGGAGGCGAGGCGCTCGGGCTCCAGCATCCTTATCTTGAGTTCCACCAGGATGGGGTCTATGTAAAGGGCGGAAGCCCTGTGCTTCAACCAATCTCCCTGGAGCCTGACGATGGCGGCTATCCTGTTGAGGGCCTCGGCGTCCAGGAGAAGCTCCTCCGGGAGCCGCCACCGGGGCAGGTAGCGGCGGAGCTTCTCGATGGACCGGCCCACGTCCACCTGGAAAGGGTCCACGCCCCTCCTCTCCACCACCCGGCAAAGCTCTATGATCCTCAGGAGCTCCTCTGGGTCCACCTTGGCCTTCATCCCACCACCGCCGCCTTGGACCTCCCGTAGGCGTTCTGGACCACGATGACATGGACCCCCGGATCTGGGACCGTGATCTGCCGGGGGGTTATGAGGATGTACTGGACCCCCGATCTCTTCACTGTATTGACGATCATCTGGAAGACCACCTCCCGGTTCCTGGAGTCCATGTGGATGTCGAACTCGTCCACAGCCCGGAACGGTGAGACCACATGCCTCTGGAGGGCCAGGAGGAAGGCCATGGCCGAGGCGGACCGCTCGCCGCCGCTCTGGGTGTAGGCATCGAGGGCGATGGGAGCTGCCCCCCGGAAGCCCACGAGGAGCTCCAGCCCCGCCGTCTCTATATCCTCGGCGTCCACGAGGCGCACCAGCCCCGCGGCCCCCACCTCGGCCATTATCTCCTTGTAGGCGGGGTTCACCTCATCCAGGAGGTCCTCCATCACCCGCCGCCAGACCTTATTTCGCTCCTCCAGCTCCCCCAGGACCTTCTTCCTGTTCTCGGCCAGGAGGTCCATCTTGGCCTTGAGCTCTGTGTAGAGCTTTGTGTAATCCGTGTATACCCTCTCAGCCTCCTCAGGTATCTCGCCCAGGGCCTCGATCTTCGCCTGGGTCATGGCCGCCTCCTCCCGGATCTGGGCCAGGGTACGCTCCGTCTCTATCCTCTCCCCAGCGCCCTCCATGGCCGGCCCGAAGGCTGCTAGCCTCCTCTCGGCCTCCCGCACCTCCCCCTCCAGGGCATGGATCTCCTCCTCCAGGGTACGGCGGTGATATTCCTGGACCTCCTCTTCCACCCGCTGGGCGATGTAGTTTTCCAGAAGAGAGGCCAGCTCCCTCTCCAGGACGGCGAGGGCCTTCTGGACCTCCTCTATCCGACCCGCCAGCTCCCCCCTCCTGGCCTCCCCGGCCTTCGCCTCTGCCTTCAGTACCGGAAACCTGCCCACGAGCCCTACAACGGTCTCGATACCGGCCTTCTCCTTCTCCAGCTCCATGAGGGCGTAGTAGCCCTTCCTCTCCTCCAGCCTCCGGCCATCCAAGAGGCCCTGCAGTTCTTTAAGCTTTTCCGACGCCTTCGCTATCCTGGCCAGGGTGTTGGCCAGGAGGGTCCTCTTCCCCTCGAGCCTCTCCTTCATGTTCTGTAAAACTCTCTCCTGCCTGCCCACCTGGCACCAGACCGCCTCCCTCTCCAGGTGGGCCTTCCTGGCCAGGAGGTCCTTCCTCTGGAGGTACTTCTCGTAGACCCCCTTCCAGTACCCCAGGGTCTCCTCCGCGGATCCCATGAGCTGGGTGACGGAGGCCTCCTCCCCAGCAAGCCGGGAGAGCCTATTCCGGGCCTCCAGGACCCGGGCCCTGTACTCCTCGAAGCCCACGGCCTCCTCCACCAGCCGGAGCTTCTCCTGGGGGGTGATTATGCCCAGCTGCTCCACCATATTCTGGTGCATCAGGATCAGCATGTTGTCTGGGTTTATCCCCATCTCCCTCAAGATCCTCTCCACCTCGTACTTCGAGACCCCCTTGTAATCGGCCTCGCACCAGTAGGAGCCGTCCTGCTTCATGTAGCGGGAGAGCATGAAGGTGTCGGACCTGGAGGATGGTATGGGCCTCTGGCCGTCCTGGGGGTTATTGTCGAAGACCAGGGAGACCCTGGCGATCTCCCTCCCGCGTCTGATGAGGCCGCTCAGCTTCCTGGAGCGCTCGGTGTAGGCCTGCCCCAGGGCCACGGCTATGGCCAGGAGGACGGAGCTCTTCCCGGAACCGTTGGGGCCGCAGATGATGTTAAGCCCCTTCTTAAGGGGGATCCTGGCGTACTCGTATGACATGAAGTTCTCCAGGATGATCTCCTTGATGGGGGCGCCCTTCATCCTGGCCTTTTCCGAAGCTGGCATGGAGTAGAAGCATTTATGCTGAGAGATATTAAGTTATGGACCATGGTCCGCGCAGGGAAGGTCTTCATCGTCAAGGAAGAGGTGGACCTCGGAACCCTGGCCGCTAAGCTGAAGGGCTTCAGGTCCGAGGAAGAGGTGGAGGTGGGTGGGAAGAAGATCCCGCTGGTAACGGAGGTGGTGGAGGTCTCCATGGAGGGGGAAGAGGTCCGGGGGACCTTCTCCCAGGACCAGCTGCTGGAGGTCTTCCACAGGGGCACTGTTGTGCCCATGCCCAAGACCATGGAAGCCCCCTTCCTCTTCGCCAGGGACAAGAGCAGGATTCTGCTCATCGTCCTGGAGAAGAAGCTCAGGGCCAACAACATAGCAAACCAGCTCTCCAAGATACTCTTCATCGCTACGGGCCGGATCGTGGAGGCCCATATACCCCCCGATGTCTTCAAGAAGTTCCACGAAGAGAACTTCGAGGATACCAAGGTGATCTTCTTCGACAACGTCGATATACCCAACGTGACAAAGCTCTCCCTCTACGGCTCGGGGCTGGCGGATACTAGCCTCTACGCCGACTACCTGGGCCACGGGGACATCTGGTACACTGTGATAAAGGCCAAGAGGTACGGCCTCATCGTTGGCGTGACGAGGAACGCCGTGGTGACCCTCTTCAGCCGTGTGGAGAGGAAGGACTTCCTGGAGTACGTGCGGAGGGAAATATTCCCTCTCATCCCCTAGCATGCTCCGCCTGATCCCTGACGAAGCTGCCCTCCTGATAAGGTCGCCGGGGGCGAGGGTCCTGGTGGTTGCCGACCTCCACCTGGGCTTCGAGAGGGAGTTGCTGGCATCCGGGATACGCCTCCCATCCCAGACAGGGCGGGTTCTGGGGAGAATAGAGGAGCTCGCCGCCAGATACAAGTCCACGCGGATCGTCCTCCTGGGGGACGTGAAGCACACCACGGTGGAGATAGCCCCCCAGGAATACCGGGAGATACCGGACTTCCTCAAAGCTCTTCGAGCGCTTGGGGAGGTGACCATCGTCCCCGGGAACCACGACGGGGATATCATGGAACTGGTCCCTAGGGGGGTGGAGGTGGCCCCCGCCCGGGGGATCCTGGTGGAGGATGGGAGGCGCAAGATAGCCCTCCTCCACGGCCACGCCTGGCCCGAGGCCCCGGCTTTGGCCGCCGACGCCCTCGTCTTCGGCCACACCCACCCCACGGTGGAATTCAGGGAGCCCTCGGGGCTGAGGATGGTTGAGCCAGCGTGGGTCTTCGCCCGGTGGGAGAGGAGGAAGATAGCCGCCGCCTATCTCAGGTTCAGGGGGATCGATGACGAGGGGGACCCCCTGGTGGCCTTCCAAAGGGCCTATGGGCAGGGGGTCAAGAGCCCCAGGATCATCATCATGCCGGCCTTCAACCGCCTCCTGGGGGGCATGGCTATGAACGCCGGCGAGGGGGCGATGCTGGGCCCCATCTTCTCCTCGGGGGCGGTCGATATGGAAAGGGCCGAGCTCTACCTCCTGGATGGAACTTACCTCGGCCCTTTGGGGAAGCTCAAGGCGGCAAGGGGATGAGGCACTTTTTCCCTCGTCCTACCAGGTCCATCCTGCCGGCCCTCTTCAGGGCCTCGTAGACCAGCCTACGGTTCCTGGGGTCCCTGAACTGGAGGAGGGCCCTCTGGAGCCTCTTCTCCTCCCCTCGGGGGACATAGATGGGCTCCATAGTCCTGGGATCGAGGCCCGTGTGGTACATGCAGGTGGAGAGGGTCATGGGCGTCGGGGTGAAGTCCTGGACCTGTTCTATGAAGAAGCCCATATCCCGGATGTACTCGGCCAGGGCAACCATATCCTCCAGGGTGGAGCCGGGGTGGCCCGAGATGAAGTAGGGTATGAGGTACTGCTCCAGCCCCAGGGCCTCGTTCGCTTCCCTGTACCTGGCCAGGAACCTCTCGAACTTCTCTCTCGGGGGCTTCCCCATGGCCTCCAGCACCTCCGGTGCTATATGCTCCGGGGCCACCTTGAGCTGGCCGCTGACGTGGTACCGGCAGAGTTCCAGGAGGTAGGCCTGGTCCTCCAGGGCCAGGTCGTAGCGGACCCCGGAGCCCACGAAGACGTGGCGGACGCCCTTGACAGCGCGCAACTCGCGGAGGAGCCCGATGAGATTGCCGTGGTCCGTCTCCAGGTTCTCGCATATCGCCGGGAATAGGCAAAGGCGGTCTTTGCAGGTCCTGCCGCGCCTCTGCATCTCGCAGGAGAGGGTGTACATGTTGGCCGTTGGGCCGCCCACGTCCTGGATGACGCCCCGGAAGTCCGGGTGCCTCGTCAGGGCCCGCGCCTCCCTCAGGATGGAGGCCTTGGACCTGCTCTGGACGATCCGCCCCTGGTGGACGGTGAGGGCGCAGAATGAACAGGAGCCGAAGCAGCCCCGGTGGGTGGTGATGGAGAACTGGACCGGCTTGAGGGCAGGCACCTCCTCCAGGTAGGATGGATGGCTCCGGCGGGTGTAGGGGAGCTCGTATATACGATCCAGCTCCTCTGGCGGCATGGGTGGAAGCGGGGAGTTCTGTACGACGATGGTCTTGGGGTGCCTCTGGAAGAGTTTCTCCCCATTTTCCTGGTATCTCCAGGCCCTGGCGTATGCCCCCTTATCGCTGCTGGCCTCCTGGAAGGAGGGTAGTTCCAAGCCTCCCTCTGGCGGGTCACGGGCCTTGACCACCGTGCCCTGTATATCCCTTATAGCTTCGATCCCCTCGCCCCCCGCCAGCCTCCCGGCTATCTCCAGGACCTGTCTCTCCCCCATCCCGTAGACTAGGATATTGGCCGGTGAGTCGGCCAGGACGGACTGCCTCACCCTGTCGTCCCAGTAGTCGTAGTGGGCGAACCGCCTCAGGCTGGCCTCGATCCCCCCGAGGATGATGGTGGCATCGCGGTAGCACCCCCTGATCCCGGCGGAGTAGACGAGGGTCGCCC
>JBBSVP010000019.1:0-16977 GCA_038046745.1 Candidatus Hydrothermarchaeota archaeon | reverse complement strand
CAAGGGCGCCGTCCTTCTCGATGATCAGTGCCCCATCGCGGTCCACGTCCACGGCCTTCCCCTCCAGGGTGGCCTCCCCCGTCACCACCCGCACCATCTTCCCGAGGGTGGCTGAGAGGGCTTTGTACTCTTCCAGGAGCCCCTGGTCGAGGGCCTTCCCGTAGGTCCCTTCCAGCTCTTCCAGGAGGCGCCTTACGAGGGCCAGCCGCGAGACCCGCCCCCCCACCTCCTCCCTCAGGGTCGTGGCCCTCTTCCTCAGATCCGCCGGGAGGGCCTCCAGCCCGAAGTCAGCGTTTACCCCCACCCCCACCACCACGTAATCGAGCCTGCCCAGCTCAGCCCCCATCTCTGTCAGGATCCCCGCGATCTTCCTGCCACCGATCAATACGTCGTTGGGCCACTTGAGCCTGGTGTCGAGGCCGTAAAGCCCTTTCAGGGACCTGGCCACGGCCACCCCAGCGGAGAGGGCCAGGATTGGTGCCCTTTCAGGCGCCAATCTGGGCCTGAGGAGGACGGAGAGCCAGACCCCACCCACGGGGGATCTCCAGGTCCGTCCCAGACGGCCCCTCCCCTCCCTCTGAACAGCGGCCATGACCACCAGCCCCTCCGCAGCCCCCTCTGCCGCCCGGATCTTGGCCAGATCGTTGGTGGAGCCCACCTCCTCCAGGCAGAGGACCTCCCTCCCCACCACGGCCGCCCCCAGGCCCCGTCTTATCTCGTAGGGGGAGAGGAGGTCGTGCCTCTCGAGGACGTAACCCCTCCGAGGTTTCCCCTCGATGGAGTAGCCCTCCCTCCTCAGGAGCTCTATGGCCTTCCAGACGGCGGTCCTGCTCACCCCCCGCTCCCTTGCCAGGGCAGGCCCCGAAACGGGGCCTCTGTGGAGGGCCTCCAGGACCGCATCCCTCACGCTCACCATACTTATTTATATCCGCCCCAGGGAAATAACCTTTCCCATGGATGTCGTCGTGAGGCGGAGAGGGGAGAGCCTCAAGTCCATAGTCCTGGGTGGAGTGCCCATCCACCTCCTGGTGAGGTCCGAGGGGTTGGAATCCATGATAGTGGAGATGCCTCCAGGGACCGGCATCCCAAAGGTCTACTCCCACGAGGGGGAGGAAGTACGCATAGTCCTGGAGGGGGAGCTGGAGCTGGAGGTCTCGGGGGAGCGCTATCTCCTCAAGGAGGGCGATACCATGTGGTTCCGCTCCGAACAGCCCCACGCCATAAGGAACCCTGGCACTAGGAAGGCGGTCTACTTCTCGGTGAACATACCGCCGTCGCTGAGCTGGTAGCCTTAATCCGCCTTCCTCTTTTCCTGGTCTATATAGGCCGAGACGGCCGAGGAGATGGCCACCACCTTCTTGTCGTCCTGGAAGATCTCCTCCAGCCTCTCCTCCCTTGCCCTGTCCGCCTCCACGACGGCGGGGATGGTGGCCACGATATCGTTCTCCTGGATGAAGTGGGTGGATAGGTCCCCCCGGATGAAGGCCCCGTTCCTCATCACCGCCTTGTGGAAGGGGATGTTGGTGGTGACGCCCCTGATGATGTACTCGGAGAGGGCCCTGCGCATCCTCGCGATGACCTCTTGCCGGTCCCTGCCCCAGCCCACGAGCTTCGAGATCATCGAGTCGTAGTACGGCGATATGGTGTAGCCCATCCTGACGCCGCTGTCGATCCTTATGCCGGGGCCGCCCGGCGAGCGGTACTTGGTGATCTTCCCCGGGGAGGGGGCGAAGTCGTTGAGGGGGTCCTCGGCGTTTATCCGGCACTCCATGGCCCAGCCGTCTATGCGGATATCGTCCTGGCTCATGCCCAGGTTCTCTCCCGAGGCTATCCTAAGCTGCTCCTTCACCAGGTCCAGGCCCGTGGTCCTCTCGGTTATGGGGTGCTCCACCTGGAGGCGGGTGTTCATCTCCAAGAAGTAGAACTCCCCCCCGGAGTAGATGAATTCCACCGTCCCGGCGTTGGCGTAGCCTATGGAGCTAGCCGCCCTAACCGCTATCCCCCCCATCCTCTCCCTCAGCTCGGGGGTCATGATTGGGGAGGGCATCTCCTCGATGAGCTTCTGGTGGCGGCGCTGGATCGAGCACTCCCTCTCCCCCACGTGGATGGTGCGGCCGTGCTCGTCGGCCAGGATCTGGAACTCGATATGCCTCGGCCTCTCGAAGTACTTCTCGATGAAGACGGTGGGGTCGCCGAAGGCCGACTTGGCCACCGCCTGGGTGGACTCCAGGACCGCCGGCAGCTCCTCCTTGGATCTGGCCACCCGCATCCCAATCCCGCCACCACCCGCGGAGGCCTTTATGACGACGGGGTAGCCGACCCCTATGGCCAGGTCCAGGGCCTCCTCCACCGAACCGACCCTGTCGGTGGAACCAGGGACTATGGGCACCCCGGCCTTCCGCATCGCCCTCCGGGCCTCGATCTTCGACCCCATCTTTGTTATGGCGGTGCTGGAGGGGCCGATGAACTTGATCCCGTGCCTCTCGCACTCGGCCGCGAACCTGGGGTTCTCGGAGAGGAAGCCGTAGCCGGGGTGGATCGCCTCGGCGCGGCTCTTCTCTGCCGCGTCTAGAATAGCCTCTATGTTCAGGTAGCTCTGGGGCGCCGGAGGGGGGCCTATGAGGTAGGCCTCGTCCGCATATTTCGCATGGAGGGCGTTCCGGTCCGCCTCGGAATATACTGAGACCGTGGCGATCTCCAGCTCGCGGCAGGCCCTCATCACCCTGATGGCGATCTCGCCCCTGTTCGCCACCAAGACCTTGTTGAACATCCCCCTAAGATAGCCCCGACAGGATATAAATTTTGTTAAGGGGAGGGGGCCTATGGAGCTGCGAGAATAAGCATCCCGGGCTCCATAGGCTGCTTACTCCTATGTATTATCCCTTTTTAAATCTTTCGCTCAATGGACCCTCGGTATGCAGATGATCTCCCGGACCTGGAGGTCGAAGAACCGGTTCATGTTGGCGGGCAGGATGACGCAGGCCGTATCCACGCCAAGCCCGCCGGTCCCGCCTATGGTGATGACCTCCTCGCTGGTCGGTACGAGGCCCGCATCGGCGGCCATGACGCTTACCTCCACGCAGGTCTTGAGCCCCTCGCCGAAGAGGCCCCGGAGGGCCGCGGCCATGGCCTCCACGGGTCCGCAGCCGCCGAACTTCTTCGTGACCGACCGCTCCACCCCCGAGAGGGCGTGGGAGGCCATGAGGATGGGGATCCTGTGCCTCTCCAGGACCTTCCTGTTCGCCTCCTCCAGCTCCACCTCGTCGGGGTTGGAGAAGCCCGCATGGTAGGTGACGGCCACAAGCTTGATCTTGGCCCCCTTGAAGGCCTCCACCGCCTGGACGGCGCTCTTCCCCGAGGCCGAGGCTATGACCACGCGCCCTATGCCCAGCTCCTGGGCCCTCTCCCTCGCCAGCTCCAAGACCTGCTTCGTATTCTTGAAGCCAGGCCTCTTGAAATAGTAGATACCCCGTTCCATGGTAAATATTAATAAGCCCTCCAAGATAAAGTTATACCGATGAGAAGACTCGCTACCGTCAAGGAGGTCATGACCGTCAAGGTGGTGACAGCTGGTCCGGAAGGCACGGCCGAGGAGGTCGCCCGGCTGATGGAGAAGAACAACATAGGGTGTGTCGTCGTGGTGAAGGACCACAAGCCAGTGGGCATAGTCACTGAGAAGGACCTGGGCTACGGCGTCGTGGCCAGGAACAAGCTGGCCAGGGAGGTCCGGGTGCGGGAGATCATGGCCAAGGGGCTCAAGACCATCAAGCCCGAGGCCACCGTTATCGAGGCATCCAAGCTCATGGCCCGGCACAGGATCCGGAGGCTCCCGGTGGTCAAGAACGGCCTCCTGGTGGGGATAGTGACGGACATGGACATAATCCCCCTCACCCAGCAGATGGTGGATACCCTGGAGGGCATCTCCGGCTACGTCTTCAATTTGTTCTACAAGGGGATCAAGAGGGCCGAAGAGTAGATGCTGGAGGTCCTGAAGCACCACGGTCCGGCCAGGCTGGGGATCTTTCACCTGGGGGATAAAGAGATCAGGACCCCGGCCCTCCTCTCATTGACCATAGACCAGCCCTTCGGGCCCGAGCTCAGCATAAGCGACGGCTCCACGGATATAACGGACCTGGGTTCCCTCCTCCTCCCGCGAGAGGTACGGGCCTTCGGCATCCTCCCGGACCTGGCCGTGGGTCTCAGGGTCCCGCGTCGGCTGGCCGAGGAGGCCGTGGAGGCGACCCTTGCCCATGCCGTAAATTACCCTGGCCAAGGGGCGGTGGTGGTGGGCTCCCGCTACCTGGACCTGCGGCTGAGGTGCGCCAGGGCCCTGGTAGACCGACCTCTCCTGGCCATAGCCGACGGATCCAAGCTCTTGGAGAACCCCCGCCTCCTGGTGGAGGTGGTGACTGGGGTGAGGGAGGTGGCCTCGCCCAACACCGCGTTATACTTCCCGGGTGCTTATCCGAACCTCTTCCCCCTCCTGGCCTACATGGGGGTGGACCTCTTCGATACCCTGCAGTGCCTCATGGAGGCCGCAAGGTCCAGGCTCCTCACGCCCCAGGGGCCCAGACAGGTCCAAGGGATGGAAGAGCTCCCATGTCAGTGCACCGCCTGCGCTGGCAAGGGGCCCAAGGATATGGGGTACCGTGAGATCACGGACCACAACCTCTACTCGGCCCTCCAGGCGGTGCGGGAGGTGCGCGATGGGATTAGGCACGGCACCCTCCGCAACCTGGTGGAGGAGAGGGCCTCGGCCGATGTCAGGGCCATGGCAGCCCTCCGCATCCTGGATAGGGAGAAGGGGGCCTTTCTGGAGCGGTACACCGCCGTGGGGACCTAAGATAGATAAAGGTGCAGGTAGAAGAGGGGGGTCTGTATGGAGAAGATCCTAGTGGCCACCGACGGTTCCAAACCGAGCAACCACGCCGTGGAGCTGGCCTGCAGGGAGGCGAAGGCCCACGGTGCGGACCTGAAGGCGCTCTACACCATAGGGAGCGACGAGATGTACATGGGCTACAAGGGCGCCAGGAAAGGGAAGCCCAAGTTCGACGTGCCCCCCGAGAGGCTGAAGGAGGGGAAGGAGGCCCTGGAGGAGGTCCGGAGGATAGCGGCCAAGGTGGGGGTCGAGGTGGAGACGGAGATCTTCTGCGCGGACCCAGAGAACTACTACCTGGATGCCAAGAGGCTCATCGTCGTCTACGCCGAGGAGAAGGGCTTTGACATGATCGTCCTGGGGTCCCATGGGAGGACTGGTATCTCCCGGGTCCTCCTGGGCTCCGTCTCGGAGTACGTGGCCAGAAATGCCCACTGCCCGGTATTGATAGTGAAGTAATTTGATGAGACTGATAACTCAGGAGTCCATGACGAGGCCCGAGGTCCTCCGCTGGCACCGGCGCCTCCGAGAGCGGTACACCCCCCCTACAGGTATAACCCTCTCAGTGATCCTACCCTGCTCTGCCAGGAAGCCCTACTCTCTCTCCAGGTCCCATACCAGCTTCCAGGAGTGCATAAGGCGGGGAGCGAGGGGCAGATCGTCCCTCGTCCACGAGGTGATCCTCACCTCGCCCCTCGGCCTCGTCCCCAGGGAGCTGGAGGGAGTATATCCGGCCTCCTCCTACGATGTCCCAGTCACCGGCCACTGGTCCCATGAAGAGAAGGAGACAGCCGTAGGCCTCCTGAAGGACTACCTGGCCAAGGCCGGGACCAAGGTCCTAGCCCACGTGGACGGGGCCTACAGGGAGATCTGCAGCCTCCTCGGCGTGCCCATGACCCGGGGGAATCTCCTCTCTCAAGAGGGCCTCCGGGAGCTGGAGGAAGGGGTGAGGGCAGGCCTGGAAGGCGGAGGGGGCACTGAGGCGCGGAGGGAGCGGGCCCTGGAGGACCTCCGGCGAGTGGCGGACTTCCAGTTCGGGCTCGGGGCTGGAGAGTATATAGTACCACACGGGGCTTCGATGAAGGGCGGGCGGGTATACCTGGAAGGCAGACAGGTGGCGGCCGTCAGGAAGGACGGCCTCCTCGCCCTCACCTTAGAGGGGGCCAGGCTCCTACTCCCCTGCGGGAGGTACACTGCCAGGCTGAACTTCAAGCCCGAGATGAGGAACGTATTCGCCGCTGGCATAGAGGCCGCGGACGGGGATATAAGGCCCGAGGACGAGGTCATAGCCCTCTACAAAGGGGAAGTGGTTGGGGTCGGGAGGGCGCTCCTGAACGGCGAGGAGATGGCAAGGTCAAAAAAAGGTCTGGCCCTAGCCTTGAGGCATCGGGCATGATGGGCGTGAGGCTACTCCAGCCTGGCCAACCGCTTCTCCTCCTTCCAGAGCCTCTCCCCGAGCCAGTAGAGGACGAAGCCTATGAGGGCCATGCCGAGGACCCCGGCTATCGCCTGGTATACAGATGTCATCTTGCACCTCCTATTGAATTTCTCTTCAATCTTATTGAAATATATTTCAATAACGTATATAAAGATATCGGTGCCCCATGGGAAAGGCGGTAATAGTCCTCACAACCCCTGACGAGGAGCGGCAGGTAGAGATCGCAGGTCTGGTGGAGACCGCCGGCTACCTCTGCGTGGGCCTCTTCAAGCAGCTGAAGCGCCCCAGGGCCCGGTACCTGATAGGGGCCGGGAAGGTGGAGGAGATAAGGGGCTTCGTAGAAGCCCAGGGGGTTGACCTGGTCATCTTCGAGGACTATCTCACCTCCCGCCAGGTCCTCTCCCTGGAGAAGGCCATCAAGGCCTCGGTGATAGACAAGTTCGATCTCATCCTGAACATCTTCGAGAGGCACGCCTCCTCCAAGGAAGCCATGCTCCAGATCGAGCTCGCCAGGCTCAGGAGGAAGCTCCCCTACGTGAAGCTCTACGCCGGCGAGAGGCTGAGGGAGGACCACCCTGGCTTCGGGTCCAGCGGGACCTATATAGTCCACTCCACCCTGGGGGCCATGAGGGAGCGGGTGCGGAGGCTGGAGGATGAGCTGGAGGGCTTTGAGAGGAGGGTAGTCCTCCAAGGGGCCAGGAGGAAGGAGATAGGGAGGGTGGTGGCCATCGTGGGTTACACCAACGCCGGGAAGACGTCCCTCTTCAACACCCTGACAGGGGAAGGGGGGAAGGTGAAGGACGAGTTCTTCACCACCCTGAGGACCAAGACCGCCTCCCTGGATGGAGGAATCTTTGTGAACGATACCATAGGCTTCATAAGAAACCTCCCCCCCGAGCTGGTCCATGCCTTCAGGGCCACCCTGAGAGAGATCAAGAACTCGGACCTCATCCTGCTGGTCCTGGACGCATCGGAGCCCCTGGAGAAGATGATGAGGAAGAAAGCCGTCTGCGAAGAGGTCATGGTGCGGATAGGGGCAGACAGGATATCGACCATCTACGTCCTGAACAAGGTCGACCTCTGCCAGGATGCAGGGTTGAAAGCCGGGGCCGTCGGCGGGGGGATGCCGGTCTCGGCCCTCACGGGGGTCGGGGTGGAAGAACTGAAGAGGCGGATATGGGCGGAGCTGTCCACGAGGTAGTGAGGACCCTCAGGTCCAAGGGCCTCGCCAGGGCCCGGGGGAAAGGCCGTGTGGTGGCCTGGAGGGAGATGGACTACCTCCGGGGGCCCGAGGAGGTGGGGGTCATGATCCTCCCCACGAGGGGCTGCGGCTGGGGCCTCCAGGCCGGGTGCACCATGTGCGGCTACGTCTACGACGCTGCGGCGCTGGAGGAGGGCGAGCTCCTGAGGCAGATGGATGCGGCTCTCTCAAGCCTGAAGGGCGTGCGCTATCTGAAGCTCTTCAACTCCGGCTCCTTCTTCGACCCGGCGGAGGTCCCCCCAGGGCTCATGGAAGGGATTATCGGGAGGGTGCGGGACCTCGGCGTGGAGCGCTTCCAGGTCGAGTCCAGGCCCGAGTTCATAACCCCGGAGAGCATAGGCAGGGCGATGGACCTCCTGGGCAGGGAGCTGGAGGTCGGGATAGGGCTGGAGACGACCAGCGACAGGATAAGGGCGTTCTGCATAAACAAGGGCTTTAGCCTGGAGGACTTCCGGAAGGCTCTCCGCATCTGCAAAGATGCGGGGAGCTTGGTCAAGGCTTATCTCCTCCTCAAGCCCCCCTTCCTGACGGAGGAGGAGGCTATACAGGATGCTGTCGCCTCGGGCATCGAGGCCTGGGGGATGGGGGTGGATCGCCTCTCCTACAACCCGGTCAACGTCCAGCGGTGGACCCTGGTGGAGCACCTCTGGCGGAGGGGGGAGTACAGGCCGCCGTGGCTCTGGTCTGTCCTGGAGGTCCTGGAGAGGGTCAGGGGTGAGGTGTCCATACCTGTCCTGAGCCACCCCACCGCCGCCGGGAAGAGGCGGGGACCGCACAACTGCGGCGCCTGCGACTCCGCCGTCCACAGGGCCATCCTGGCGCTCTCCCACACCCAGAGGGAGGTCGAGAGGCCCTCCTGCCGGTGTGAGGAGGCCTGGCGTCTCCAGAGGAAGGTGGAAGGCTTCTACCAGAGCCCCCTGGGGGAGTGGATCTGATGTACCTGAGCAGCAAGGAGATCAAAGAGCGGATAAAGGCGGACCGCCTTCTGGAGGGGCACGAGGACCGGAATATCCAGGGGGCGGGGGTGGACCTCCGGATAGGGAGGCTCTTCAGCCCAGCCTCCGGTGCCTCTCTGGGGGTGGAGAAGCGGGAGCTGCCGGAGATGCAGGAGATAGAGGAGGCGAGATACGACCTTGCCCCAGGGTCCTACAGCCTCTGTCTGACCATGGAGGAGGTCCGCATGCCCCATGACCTGGTGGCCTTCATCTACCCCCGCTCCACCCTCTTCAGGTGTGGCGTGGGCCTCAGGACGGCCGTGGTCGACCCCGGCTACGAAGGCCCCTTGACCCTAGGTATAAAGAACGAAGGCGCCCACCCCTTTGCCCTGGAGCGCGGAGCGAGGATAGCCCAGATAGTCTTCGCCGAGGTCCAGGAGGGGGCCACCAACTACAGCGGAAGATACCAGGGTGGGAAGGTCCGTTAGCCATATTAATCCCGTTCATCTATCGTAGTCTGTGGCAAAGGTAATACCCCCGGACCTGAAGAAGACCATAGGCTTCATCTTCATCGAGACCTCGCAAGGTCCCATGCCCATAGGGACCGGGTTCTTCGTCAGGGTCCAGGACCGGGAGACCTCCTACGTCTACTTTGTCACCGCGAAGCACGTCATCCAGGGGCAGAAGGAGGTCTCGGTCCGCCTCAATACCAGGGACTGGGACCCTGCGTCCCCGGAGCCGGGGATGGTCTTCACCAAGCTCCAGGTCAAGGATGCCCAGGGGAACCTTGTCTGGGCCGTCCACCCCGACCCGGCCATTGACCTGGCCGTATTCCCGGGGAGCCCTGGCGAGGGGACGGAGTTCAAGACCGTCGGTCTGGAGATGTTCGTCACCAAGGAGTTCATAGACCAGGAGAGGGTGACGGAGGGGGACGAGGTCTTCTTCGTAGGCCTCCTCCCCCAGTACTACGGGACTAAGAGGAACCATCCAGTGGTCAGGTACGGGCGGCTGGCTCTGGTGACGGACGAGAAGATATATTCGCCAGACGGGCCCGTGGAGCTCTTCTTCGCCGAGTGCCAGTCCTTCCCGGGAAACAGCGGCTCCCCTGTCTTCCTCCAGCTGGGGCCCACCAGGCAGCCCGGGACCATAACCTTGGCTCCCGAGAGGCTGATGCTCCTGGGGGTGATGCTGGGCTTCTTCTCCCAGCAGGTGGACATAAGCCAGGGGGCCTCCTTCCAGGAGAATGTAGGCATAGCCGCCATCGTGCCCATCGAGAGGCTGAAGGAGATCCTCCTCTCCAGGCCCCTCGTCCTCGAGAGGATGGGCGTCAAGGGCGAGAAGTATTTATAGCCCCAGGGCGCCAGTATTCCTTGGATGTTCGGGGAAGACCAGATGCTGGACGCCATCCAGGCCTACGAGATGGAGACCAGCCCCAAGGGGAACGACGAGTTCACGAACCTCCGTCGGAAGCACGACTTCTACAAGGACATAAGGTCCGAGGAGGCCGCGAGGGAGCAGATAAAGCTCTTCATCCGGCTCATCTCCAATACGGACCGGGACGAGTACAAGAACAGGTACGTCGTCCAGACCTTCCTCCTGGAGTTCTGCAGATACCTCGACAAGGATTTCCTCTTCTCCATTACCGACGGGCGGACCTTCTTCTCCACGAAGGACAAGATGAAGGGCTTCACAGGCGCCATCTACGAGGCCCACAAGAGGTTCACCCAGTCCATCGCCTTGAACAGCCTGGAGCACCTCCTGGAGGACTACGGGACCCTCCTGAGGTATGCTGAGGCGGAGGCCTACGAGGAGAAGAAGGAGGGGGGCGAGGGGGCGGGGCTCTGGTCTGGGAATAAGTTGTGGTGAGCTCTGTTAATTTAATTGGTGGGGATTTTAATGATAGAAAGACTTCATTCATGGATTATAATAACTTATAGTATTGCCATCGCCGGGACAATCATTCTTACATATACCAAGTATCTGGATTCAAATTTTTCAACTTTTGCTATTCTAGCTGTAACACTAATAGTTCTGATAATCTATACTTACGAAACATATAGAATCGCAGAAACAAATCTAATAGAAGCTTCACCTACTATATCCTACAGTATTGTTTCTGGCAAAAAATACTACGGAATAAAAAACGATTCTCCAGATCGAAGATTGTACGAAACGAGAGTTATCACTAAAAACCTCTCACGATTTTCTACCGTTGTATATATAAATACGAATCTTAGGGCAAATGGCAAGATCGTAGATGTAGGCTGGCATGATTATTGCGGTAGGATGCCCCGACCGTTGGCTCCTATACAAGAGATTAATGGTTGGTTCAACTTAGAAGACCGCCTCAAGGAAGTTGGTATTAGCATGGATGAACTGGCAGAAAATCATAACTCCAAATTAACTATGTCTCTTGATATCTATAATGTAGGATTTTTAGGATATAAAATAAAATATCCAGTCCAGAATTGGAAATTCGATTTTTCTACTCATCAATGGTGGAACGAAGACATGGGTTATTCCGCGTAGAAAACCTATTACTTCTTATACCCCACCACCGCCTCCACCATCGCCCCGATGCTCTCGGAGCTGGTGACCGGCGAGAGGAGGCAGCCCGGCGCTATTATATCCAAGCCCGCCTCCAGGGCCTCTAATGTTTCACGGCGCACCGCCTCGGGCCCCTCGTAGCCCAGGGTCTTGGAAGCATCGATATTGCCCATCAGTACTGCGCGGCCTTTCACGATCTCCACGGCCCTCTTCGCGTCCGTCTTCCTGTCGATGCTCAGGCACTTCGCGCCCGTGGCGACCATCCCCTCCAGGATGTTCTCGGAGGAGCCGCAGATGTGGAGGATTACTGGCCCCTTCAGGCCCTTTATCACCTTGGTGAGGGACGGTACGACGAACTGCTGGAAGAGGTCGGGGCCCAGGATGTTCCCGGCGGCCGCCATCTCCTCGATGGTGACGGCGTCGGCCCCGTGGTCGAGCATCGCGCCGGCGTACTCGATGGTCACCGCGCTGGTGGCCTCGACGAACTCCGTCACCTTCTGGGGGTCCTCCAGCATCATCATCACCATCTTATCCAACCCCTTCAGCCTGGAGGCGACGGAGAAGGGCCCCCTCACGTGCCCCAGTACCGGCGCTTCATCGCCGTGCTCTTCCTTCAGGAGCTCCAGGGCCTTGAGGATGACGGGTATCCTACCTTTCTCCAGGAGGTTCTCTGGCACCCGCACATCGGCGGCAGTAACCAGGCCCTGGAAGGTCTTGGCCACCCCGGGGATGGCGCTCCTGTCGTGCCCGAAGTCTATCTCGCACCCCAGGACCTCCAGCTCCACCGTCTGGCAGAATGGGACGCCCACACCCTCCAGCCCCAGGGCCAGCGCCTCAGAGGCCAGCCTGGCCATGAGATCGGCGTCCCGGTGGGCCCCGGGGAAGCTGGCTCCGGCGCGGTCCATCTGCTCCAGGGTGGCGGTGCTGTTGGCGGCGAGGACAGGCGGCCTATCGACCGCTCCGCCTGCCAGTACCTTGAGGAACCTCTCTCTAGCTTTCATCTTTCTTCCTCCCAGGCTTAGAGACCATCCCCTTTATCATCCTGTCCAGGAGCCCCTCCTCCACCGATATCTTGACCATCTAGGCGTCCAGATGTATATTCCTGCCCACTGCCGCCTCCTCGATCTCGGCGATGTACTTGTACATCCTGTACTTGGGGCCGACGATGAAGGAGAGGATGGTCCCCAACACCTGGCCGGTGAGGGCCTGATCCAGGAAGGCCACGGTATCTGTTGGGTGCCGGGAGATAAATAGATATCGCGTCTTAAGGCTGCATCTTGGCCAGGTAGTCCCGGCACTCCTTAAGGGCCTCGGCGTAGGGGGCCAGGAAACTCGGGTCGTGCCTCTCGAAGAAGAAGCCGTAGATGGCATGGTACCGCAGGGCCAGTTCGAAGTACCTCATCTCAAGCCTCTTGGGGTCCTCGTACCTCTTCAAGATGTCCTCCCTCAACTCCCTGACCTCTCCCATGGTCCCCTCCAGGAGCCTGGCAGAAAAGGCGCTCCAGTTGACGGTCTCCCCCCGGTAGGCCAGGCCGTTCTCCACCATGAGCCTCTTCAGTCCAAAGGACTCCCCGACCCTGGCCTCGGGCCCCAGGATGAAACCCTCCTGGTTGAGGCTGTTCTCCCCAGGGAGGAGCCTGAAGAGGGCCCCTTCCCCCTCCAGCTCTCTCAGGTTCTCATCGAAGGTCCCCTCATTGAGCCCCCCGAAGTGCTGGGTCAGGATGGGGCGGAGCTCTTCGGGAAGGGCCAGGCCCAGTTCTCCCACGATGTAGAGGATCTGATTCTTCATCAGCCGAGCTTCACCGTCTCGAGCTCGCTGGACACGTTCCAGATGAGGGTCCTGGCGTGGGTCGGGAGGTTCCTGTCGTTGCTGATATCCTCGAGGATGTAGATGGCGGAGCCGACCCTGACCCCGATCTCCTCCTTCTCGTTGAGAAGGGTATTCCGAGCCTCCTCGGCGGACCTCCGTATATTCCTGGGGACGGAAGTATCCTCGATGACCTGATTGAGCACCTCCACGATCTGCAGGAGCTTCTTGTTCTCGCCCATAAGGCATACCTCCATAAGCTTTTAAAGAGTAGGAAGAGAGAGTATAAAAATCTGCGGGGTTGCCTTCCTATGACCACTGACGAGAAGAAGCTGAAGGAGATGGCGGAGCTCCTCCTCTCCAAGGCCACGATGCTGGAGTATCACTGCGGCAAGTGCAAGTATCCTCTCTTCGAGAAGGGGGGGAAGGTCCTCTGCCCCAACTGCGGCCCCCTGGAGGTGCGGAGGGAGGAGCTGGAGAAGGCCAGGGCGGGGAAGGAAACGAGGGTTGCTCCACCCCGGGAGAAGGCCAAGGCATCGCCGGTGGAAGCGGCCCTCCAGAAGAAGCTGGAGGAGCTCTTGAAGAGGTTCGAGGAGGAGAAGGACCCCCAGCAGATCGCCCTCCTCCTGGATGCCATCGAGAAGATCAAGAAGGCCCTGGGCTGAAACCTGTCCACCAGTACACAAAGTTTATATTCCTTTGTGGCGAGGTCCGAGGGGTGATTATAGTGAAGATTGTAGAACTGAAGGCTGGCCAGGGGAAGGTGACCCTGGAGGCGGAGATCGTGAAGATGGGGGAGACGAGGGAATTCCAGAAGTTCGGGAAGTCCGGGAGGGTTGCCACGGTGGTCATCAAGGACGACTCTGGAGAGATAGACCTCTCGATATGGAACGAGGACATAGACAAGGTCCAGGAAGGCTCGAAGATACAGATAGAGAACGGGTATGTAGGCGAGTTCAGAGGTAAACCACAGCTCACCGCCGGGAAGTTTGGGAAGCTGGTCGTCCTCTAGAGCTCTACCATACTATCTTTCTTATCCCCTGAGGCGACCTTTGCTATCTTCTTCACCTGGATTATATCGTCGATCCGCAGGAGGGAGGTCGCGTTCTCGCAGGCCAGCCTGAGGGCATGGGTCCTGACCCCCAGGGTGTCGACGATGCCCTCAGAGAACATCTCCTTTGCCTCCCCAGAGATCCCGTCTATGCCGTAAGTCTTCTTCCCTTCGTGGTGGTGTTTCCTCAGCTCTAGGACGGCATCCAAGGGACTCTTCCCAGCGTTCTCGGCCAGGGTCTTGGGGACGACCTCCAGGGCGTCGGCGAAGGCCTCCACAGCCAGCTGCGTCCTCCCCTCTATGCCCCTGGCCAGGCGCCGGAGCCTCATGGCAGCCTCGGCCTCCGGTGCGCCGCCCCCAGGGATCATCAGCCCCTCTCTCAGGACCTTCTTCAGGACGCTCACTCCATCCTTCACCGTCCTCTCCACCTCGTCTACAGTCCGGTCGGTCCCTCCTCTGATGAATATTGTGACGAGCTTCCCATTCTTGCACCCGTCGAAGAAGGTCATCTTGAGACCCTTCCAGACCTCCTTCTCTTCCACCACCTCCGCCCTGCCCAAGTAGCTCTCGTTGAGATCGCTTATGGCGTAGAGGACCATCGCCCCCGCGGCCCTTGCAAGGCGCTCTATATCAAACTTGAGGGTATTGGATATCACGATGACCCCGTTCCGCACCAGCCTCTGGACGACGTACTCGCTTACCCCCCTCTTGGAGACCACCACGTTGGTACCTGCGTCCAGGAAGAGCTGCACCCACCCGTCCATCAGTGCCCTCTCCTCTCCCAGAAACCTCTCGATGTCCCCGGCCCTCTGGACCACCACCTTCCCCATGGTATCGCCATGGACCATCTCCAGGGGGAACTCCAGGACAGCTATCCGGGCGTCATCGATCCTGCTCGGCATGTTGGGATGGTCCACCTTCCTGAAGATGGCCACCCCTGGGAAGACCTTCGATTCCCCTATGCTCCCCCCCTTCTTCACCTCTAGGTAGATATCCTTCTCGTCCAGATGGTATCCATCACCGTCCGCTTCCATCACTGCCTTCCCTGCTTCCAGGATCAGGCTGGATATCTTCTCTGCCTCCCGGTCCGTTATCCGGCCGGAGATGGAGGTGGCAATTACCCTTTGCAAGAGGGCATCGTCCTCGGGGTTCACCCTCCTGGCAAGGTCCTCGTAGGTCCTGAGGGTCTCGTCCAGGGCCCTCTTGTAGCCGTCTATTATGGTGGTGGGGTGGACCTTCTGGGTGAGGAGCTTCTCGGCCGCCTTGAGGAGCTCTCCCAGGAGGACGATGACCGTCGTCGTCCCATCGCCCACGTTGGCGTCCTGGGCTTTCGCCAGCCTGTAAACTATATCTCCCATGGGGTGCTGGGGGTGCATCTCCTCCAAGAGGGTCTTCCCGTCGTTGGAGAGTGTGACAAAGCCGAAGGAGTCCTTCACCAGCTTGTCCATCCCTCTGGGGCCCAGGGTGGTCCTGAGGACGTCGCTCAGGAGGCGGACTACGTTTATATTCCCCCTCCGGACGTCCCTCCCGGCCATCTTGAGGGAGCGGACCTTCAGGGTGAGGTCCAGGACCCCCTCCTTCTCTGCCTTGAGGGCCTTCAGGGACTTGGCGTCGAGGACGTCCCTCAGCTCGTGGGTCCTCCCCTCGGCCTTTATCTTTGCCAGGGCGGCCCGGTACTTCCTGGCTACCTCCTGCCTGGTGTCGACTTCCTCTTCGCTCATCCCGCAACCCTTAGAAGGAGTCCATGGTAGCCACTAGAAAAACGGTAACAATCTCAAAAATTGGTAGAAAAAAAAGAGGAGGAGACTACTTCAGGTACTTCTTGATCTCCTCGGCGAAGAATTTCTTGGGGATCTCCTGGACGTCCTGCACCTTCAGATCCCGGCAGCAGGTCCTCTCCACATCGCCCCTGGCAACGACTTTGAAGGTCCAGTTGCCCGCATTGTGCTCCAAGTAGGCATAATCCCTGAAGACCTTGCCGAGCTGCCTGTTTATATAGACACGCTCCATGCCTTCCTTCTTCCAGAACGCGAGCTGGATGGTCGGAACTGGATATTTCCTTACCACAATAGCGGACTCGTCGGCCATTTTTCACCTCTCCTATAGACAGTTGCTATACCATTTTTCATCGCCTATTTAAACTTTTCCCTTTAACACCCACACCGTTTGGATATTAAAACCCAATTCTGTTCTGCGGTTATGTCTTATTGGAAAACGGTCCCTCTATTCCATAGAAATTTTTTTTAATGTTACACGGTTAACAATCTTTGAACAAAATCATTGGAGGCATAGCATGAGTTATAAGATCGCCATTGATCTGGGTACGAGCGGACAGAGGGCGCAGGCCCTGGACGAGAGGGGGAAGATCCTTCAGACGGCCATGACCGTACGACACCCCCTGCCCGGAGCTAATATCATGGACCACCTCACATTCGCCATCAGGAATGGTCTCCAGCTCTCCAATGACATCATGGTGGGCTCGGTGAACAAGGTCATCGGTGCCCTGGAGATAGACCTTAATGAGGTCGAGACCATCGCCGTCTGCGGTAACCCGGCCCAACTCTCCCTCTTCGAGGGGATAGAGATCAGGGACCTGGCATACGCGGGGGAGAGCCTCTTGAGGGAGCTCAAGGTCACCCCCCCCGAGCGGAGGGGGAAGATAATAACCGCCGAGTCCCTCCCGAAGCTCAATGTCAGGCCCAAGACTGAGATTATCATACCCCCGGCCGTGCGGCACGAGATAGGCGCAGACGCGCTGGCCATGGTGGTCAAGTCCAAAATGCTGGAGGAGAAGGACGTGGCCATGGTCACGGACTACGGGACAAACGCCGAGATGGGGATCTTCATAGACGGGGAGTTCATCACCGGCTCTGCGGCTGCGGGCCCCGCCATCGAGGGGCAGCACATCGAGTACGGGATGCTCGCCACCCCGGGGGCCATCAGTGAGCTGGACGAGAACTGGCAGAACTATGTCTTGGATGAGAAGTTCAAAAAGCAGACCGGGGATATGGTAGACCCCACCACCGGGGCTGTTATAAAGAAGGGCGGGATAAGGGCCAAGG
>JBBSVP010000018.1:0-4288 GCA_038046745.1 Candidatus Hydrothermarchaeota archaeon | reverse complement strand
GGAACATATAGTAACGGAACTCCCTGAGGGTGTCCCAGGCGTGGGCGAGGGACTGGACCGCTGCGAGGATGGAGATGTAGAGGTCTAGGAGGAGCGCTGCCCCGCTTGCCCCCACTGCCACGGACCTCAGACCCGCCATGGCCCCATATACGCGCCGGTCGAGATAAAAGTTGTCCAGGGAACCTATCCCTATTCGCAGGGTTATGGGGCCCCAAAGGGGAGATAGCGCCATCTAACGGTCCAGAAAGATTAAATATCCTCGGCTCCGACTTAAAGAGAGGAGGAGGCTATGGAGAAGAGCAACCCTTACGAGATGGCCCTGGAACAGCTGGACAAGGCCGTCAAGAAGATCAAGCTGGACCCTGGGGTCCACGAGATCCTGAAGTATCCCAAGAGGACCGTAATAATATCGGTGCCCATCATCATGGACAACGGGGAGTGCAAGGTCTTCACTGGCTACAGGGTCCAGCACCACGACGCCAGGGGACCCTTCAAGGGCGGGGTACGCTACCATCCCGACGTGACCCTGGAGGAGGTGAAGGCCCTGGCCATGTGGATGACATGGAAGTGCTCTGTGATGGACTTACCATTCGGGGGGGCGAAAGGCGGCGTGGTCTGCAACCCAAAGGCCATGTCCGAGGGGGAGCTCCAGCGCCTCACCCGGCGCTACACTGCCAACCTCATCAAGTTCATCGGCCCCGAGACCGACATACTGGCCCCGGACGTCTACACGAATCAACAGACCATGGCGTGGATCATGGACACCTACAGCACCTACGTCGGCCACTGCTCCCCCGGCGTGGTCACTGGGAAGCCCCTCTCCATCGGCGGCTCCAAAGGCAGGCTGGAGGCCACGGCCATGGGGGTGAGCTTCATGTGCCGGGAGGCGGCTAAACTCCTCAAGATAGAGCCGAAGGAGGGCCGGGTGGTGGTCCAGGGATACGGGAACGTGGGCTACTACTCCGCCAAGTTCGCCAGGGAGATGGGCTTCAAGGTGGTGGGGGTGAGCGACTCCTCAGGCGGGATATACAGCCCCGACGGCCTCGACCCCGATGCTGTGCAGGCGCACAAAGAGAAGGCGGGATCGGTGCAGGGCTACGAGGGGAGCGAGGAGATCACCAACCGGGAGCTCCTCGAGCTGGAGTGCGACATACTGATACCGGCTGCCCTGGAGAACCAGATCACCGAGGCGAACGCAGACAATATAAAGGCGCGGGTCGTGGTGGAGGGCGCCAACGGCCCGACCACGCCAAAGGCCGACGAGATCCTCTTCGAGAAGGAGATCATGGTGGTGCCGGACATCCTGGCCAACGCCGGCGGGGTCACCGTGAGCTACTTCGAGTGGGTCCAGGACCTGATGTCCTACTTCTGGACCTACGAGGCAGTGAAGAACACGCTGGACGAGAAGATGGTGGCAGCCCTCAAAGACGTCCTGGAGACGGCCCGGAAGAGCAGGGTGGATCTGAGGACGGCAGCCTACATGCTGGCCGTGGGCCGGGTGGCCGAGACGATAGAGCTGAGGGGGATCTTCCCCTAGGGGAAGAGGGCCCCTATGCTCTCCCGGTAAGGGGGCCTCAGGATCCCCTTCTCGGTTATTATCCCGGTTATGTACTCCGCCGGGGTGACGTCGAAGGCGGGGTTGAAGACCTCTGCCCCGTCCGGTACAATCCTCTTCCCGGCGAAGAAGACTAGCTCCTCCTTCTTCCTGAACTCGATGGGTATCTCTTCCCCGGAGCCTATCCGCGGGTCTATGGTGGAGGTGGGGGCTGCCACGTAGAAGGGTATCCCGTGGGCCCTGGCAGATATGGCCACGCTGTAGGTCCCGATCTTGTTGGCCGTATCCCCATTGGCAGCTATCCGGTCGGCGCCCACGACGACCTTCTTTATCCCGAGGCGCTTCATGGCGAAGGCTGCCGTGCTGTCGGTTATGACGGTGACTGGTATGCCCTCGTAGACGAGCTCGAAGGCCGAGAGCCTGGCCCCCTGGAGGAGCGGCCGGGTCTCACCGGCCACCACCTTGATCCCCTTCCCTGCCTTCCAGGCGGTCTTTATGACCCCCAGGGCGGAGCCGTAGCCGGCCGTGGCCAGGGCCCCGGCGTTGCAGTGAGTAAGGATGACATCACCGTCGTCGATCACCTGGAGGCCGTGCTCTCCCATCCTCCTATCAGCTTCCTTATTCTCCTCGTAGATCCAGAGGGCCTCCTTGACGACCGCCTCCGCAGTCCCTGCGGCCTCGGCCCTCCGGAGGACCCGGTCCATGGCCCAGGAGAGGTTCACGGCCGTGGGCCTGGTCCGGGCTATCCTCTCCTGCGCCTCCCGGAGGCGCTGGAGGAGGACCTCCTTGGAGGCCTTGGGGTCCTTCAGGGCCACCATGGCCAGGGCGAAGGCCCCCACTACCCCCAGCGCGGGGGCGCCCCTTATCCTGAGGCTCTCGATGGCCTCGGCGATGGCCTCCACCTCGGTGCACTCTATGTACCGGACCTCCGTGGGCAGGAGGGTCTGGTCCAGGATCACGACCTTGGCGTCCTTGAGCTTTATGACGTCCATCGCCATCTCATCGCCCCCTGCCGTTATCAAGCTTTCTGGTAGCATCCGGCGCTGTGGGAAAGTTAATGTATCCATCGCGCCTAATCTGAGACATGCGCTTTGCCTCCAGGCTCAAGGATATCGATATCTCAGGCATCCGGAAGATGTTCGACCTCGCGAAGGGCGGTGACACGATAAACCTGGCCATCGGGGAGCCGGACTTCGATATCCCCCGGGAGGCCAGGGAGGCCGTGGTAAGGGCCCTGGAGGCGGGCCTGACCCACTACACCCCCAACAAGGGCATACCGGAGCTGCGGGCTAGGCTGGCAGAGAAGCTGAGGGAGGAGAACGACATTGAAGCCGACGGCGAGGATATAATAGTCACCTCCGGTGGTTCCGAGGGGCTCCTCCTGGCCATAATGGCGCTGGTGGATGCAGGGGACGAAGTCCTCATCCCGGACCCTGGCTTCGTTTCCTACGGGCCCATAGTCCGCATGGCCTCGGGCGTCCCTATACCGTATCCCCTGAGGGAGGAAGGGGGCTTCGTACCGGAACTGGCGGAACTGGAGGCACTCGTCACAGGGAAGACCAGGCTCATAGTCGTAAACACCCCCTCCAACCCCACGGGGGCCGTCTTCCCGAGGCGGGTGGTGAAGGGGATCGCCGATCTCTCCGAGGATAGGGGGATACCGGTACTCTCGGACGAGATATACGAGCGGATAGTCTACGAGGGGAGGCACTACAGCGTGGGCAGGTACACGGACAACACCATAACAGTCAACGGCTTCTCCAAGGCCTATGCCATGACGGGCCTCCGCCTCGGCTACGTCCACGCGGCGCCGGAGGCCATCGAGGCGATGCTGAAGGTCCACCAGTACGTCCAGGCCTGCGCCTCCTCCCTCTCCCAGTACGCGGCCCTGGCAGCCATGGACGCCGGGGAGTTCGTGCCGAGGATGGTCAGGGCATTCAGGGGGAGGAGGGACCTCTTCCTCAGGCTGCTGCGGAAGATGGAAGGGACCTCCTGCGTCAGGCCCAAGGGGGCCTTCTACGCCTTCCCGAACTTCTCCAGCCACGGCAGCTCCAAGGAGGTGGCGATGCGCCTCCTCCAGGAGGCACGGGTCGTGGCAACCCCAGGCACCGCCTTCGGCACCCTGGGGGAGGGTTACATCCGCTTCTCCTACGCCACCTCCGAGGAGAAGATCCGGGAGGGGATGGAGAGGGTGAGGGAGTGCCTATCTAGTTGTCCACGTCCTCTTCGTAACCGCAGTCGGGGCAGACCAGGGAGGTCTTCATCTCGGTGATGATGACGAGCATGATCCCCTGCTTGCAGTTCTTGCAGCGGAGGACCTTCCTGCTGAACCCTCCCTCGGCCATGCGCCTATACCTATGGGGGCCTACTTAAGCCTTGCCTCTTTCGCCAGCTCGGCCTTTATGGCCAGCTCACAGTCCTTGATCAGGTTGTAGTCCAGGGCGAAGAGGAGGCCCGAGCAGACCTCGCAGAGGGGGACCTTGAGCCAGTAGTCCTCCTCCTCCACCTTGCCCCCCACCCGCCTCTTGAGGAGGACGAACTGTGACGTAATCTGCGTGTAGTACTCCCCCTCGGTATACCCGGCCGCCTTCTTCATATCCTCCAGCTCCCTGGCTGCCTTTTCCCCAGTCCTGCGGCAGAGCCAGCATCGCGCGGCTTGCATGTACGACCCTAAGCCCAGGCTCATATAAAAACTTCCCCAAAGATTTATATCCAGAGCTGGAGATGCTAGAG
>JBBSVP010000017.1:0-4078 GCA_038046745.1 Candidatus Hydrothermarchaeota archaeon | reverse complement strand
CAGGGAACCAGATGAAGCGCCTGTAGTCCTTTCCCATGGCAGGTGGGAGGAGGTAATAAGGATATAATCTTGTCGATCCTGGAGCAGATATCTTTTTAAGACATCCCTCCCGTGTAGAGGTGTTGTGCTGGAGATAACGGTCTGCGTCAACCCCGATGGGTGCCTCGGGAGGAAGATCCTGGCCAGGAGGGACGAGGGGGAAGAGCTCCGGGAGTACGGGCCCCGGGAGATCCTGGGAGTCCTCCGGGATATCATCAGGGACGGAGGACTCGAGGAGGAAGTCCGCCTCCAGGAGAAGGTCTGCCTCTGGGGCTGCACCTTCGGCCCCAGGATCGACGTGGTGAAAGGGGAGACCAGGGTCTATCTCTACGGGCGGGAGGACTACCGCGGGCCCATCTCCGTGAGGGGCAAAGTGGAGATAAAAGGAATCCCAAATCTGCCGAGCCTCAGGTCCATCATCTACGACCACCTGTAGGCTTCCTCACCCTCCCGGCCCCACCGTGCTTGTACTTGGCCTCGTACTTCGGCCTCTTCGAAGCTTCCGCTTCCAGCTCGTCTTGGAGGGCCTCCTCGGGCTCCCCCACCAGCCACCGCCGGAACCAGCCCACGACCGCCTCCCTGGCCTGCCCCAGCTCCTCGGGCCTCTCGTAGAGGTGGCCGGCGCCGCTTATCATCTCCAGCCTCCGCTCCCCCCTCAGGTGCCGGAATAGCTCCCGGCTCTCCGCAAGGATGGGGTCCGCCTCCCCCTGGACTATGAGGGTTGGTATGGCGATCTTCTCCCCGAGTGCGTAGTAGCCCTCCACAGGGGCGGAGCGGAGGACGAGGACCTTTATGCGCTGGTCCCTGGCTGCGGCTACCAGGGCCGCGGTGCCGCCGAGGCTCGAGCCGCAGACCCCGACCCTCTCGGGGTTTATGCCCTCCGCCGACCCCAGGAAGTCGATGACCGAAGAGATGTCGCCAGCCAGCGCCTCGACGGTGACGTCCCCCTCCCTCCCCTCGCTCTCCCCGTGGCCCGTGAAATCCATGAGGAACGCCGCCAGGCCCGCCTCCGCCAGGCCCTGGGCTATCTCCGTGTTCCTGGGGCTCTCCTTGCTGCTGTGGAGCCCGTGGGCGAATATAACCACTGGCAGGTCCTCGTTCGGGCGCAGCCCCCTGATGATGCCCACCAGCCTGAGGCCCCGGCGGTTCCTGAAGGATACCTTCCTGTCCACGCTCGCCCTCCGGATAATATCCATCCAAATCTTTTTATCTCTTATTACCGGTTATATCTTGGGGAAGGAATTTGGCCCAGCAGAAGCCCCTCAGGAATCTCAAAGACCACGAGCCCGTCGAGGGTTTTTACGTGGCGGAGTACAAGCACGAGGTCAAGGACTACAAGAACGGCTATCGTTTCATGTTAGGGATCTCCGACAGCTCCGATGAGGTCATGGCGAACTACTGGGGCGGCCAGGAGAGGGGCGAGGTGGAGGCCCTCCACAGGAGCTTCAACAAGGGGGACGTGGTCTACCTCCGAGGGATGTCGACCGTCTACGGCGGCAAGCTCCAGCTGAACATCAACCCCCCAGATCACACCCTCAAGAGGGCACTGGAGGGGGAGTTCGACCCCGCCATCTTCATCAAGACCACGAACCAGGACCTGGACGAGATGGAGAAGAGGTTCTTCGGCCTCGTGGAATCCGTGACAGACCCCAATATAAAGGGGCTCTTGCTAGGAATCTTCAAGGACCCGGAGGTCTGGAGCGCATTCAAGAGGCTCCCGGCCGCCAAGAAATACCACCACGCCTGCATCGGAGGGCTGTTGGAACATACCTTGGGCGTGGCCATGTTTGCCGAGACCGCCCATAAGCTGCACCCCTCCCTGGACAGGGACCTTCTCATAGCCGGTGCCTTCCTCCACGACATAGGCAAGATAAAGGAGATGAAGCTCACGAACACAATCGAGTACACGGAGAGGGGGATGCTGGAGGGGCACGTGGCCCTGGGCTACGAGATGGTCAAGGCCAGGATGAAAGAGTTCCCGGAGCCTTTGGCTATGAAGCTCCTCCACATCGTCCTCAGCCACCACGGCGAGAAGGGGAACGGCTCGCCCCAGGAGCCCACGTTCCCTGAGGCCGCCGCCGTCTATCTGGCCGATGCCTACGACTCCCTCATCACCCAGTTCATCAGGGAGAAAAAGGACTCTGATACTGACGACTTCAAGGTATACTCCAGCATGCTGGGCAGGAGGATCTTCGTCAGGTAGGGAACCTGCCCTCGAAGACGACGGCGCTTATGGGCTTCCTCTCCGAGGGAAACTCGATCTCCCGGAGGTCCTTGGGCAGGTCCTCCTTCTTGCCTCTCTTCCCTATGGCTATCATGGCCTCGACCTCAAAGGCCTCAGGTATACCGAGGACATCCCGCGCCTTGTCATAGTCGAAGCCCTGCATCCCGTGAATGACAAGCCCCCGCCTGGTCCCCTCCAGGGCCAGGTTCTCCCAGGCGGCGCCGGCATCGAAGGAGTGGGTCCTGGCGGGCTTCTCGTTGTGCTCGAACCTCTTCCGCGAGACCACGACGGCCAGGACGGCGGCCTTCCGGGCCCAGAGCTTGTTCCCCTCGGCCAGGAGGTCATAGAGCCTGTCCCAGTGCTTGGTATCCCTCCTGGCGTAGATGAACCTCCAGGGCTGGCCGTTGTAGGAGGAGGGGGCCCACCGGGCGGCCTCGAAGAGGGGCATCAGTTCGTCATCGGAGAGCCCTTCGCCGGTCATGGCCCTGGGGGACCACCGGCCGAGGATGATGGGGTGTATTTTGTACCCTGGCCTGCGGGCCCTCCTCACCTCGTCCGTCGGCTCGTCCATCATTCCAGCACCTTTCCGGCCAGGTTCTCTCCCCGGGGGACCCACTGGACGGTGAAATGCTCGAATCCGCGGACCAGCTCCTTCGCCTTCCTGTGGAGGGGAACCAAGTTCTGGTTCCTGACGGCGTACTC
This sequence comes from Candidatus Hydrothermarchaeota archaeon, assembly GCA_038046745.1. Classification (GTDB taxonomy): domain Archaea; phylum Hydrothermarchaeota; class Hydrothermarchaeia; order Hydrothermarchaeales; family JACQPM01; genus JACQPM01. The sequence continues at coordinate 1,113 of JBBSVP010000017.1, read as the reverse complement.
CCCCTTCATCTGCCTGACCAGGAGCTCGCTGTCGCTCAGTATTTCCACGTCAGCCTCCCCCCGGGCCAGCTCGAGCGCCCTGATGAGGGCGAGGTACTCGGCCTGGTTGTTGGTCACCCCGCCCACCGCCTCCACCACTTTCTTGTTTCCGTAGACGACGGCTATGAAACCCCGCCTCTTCCCTGGAGTCTGATGACTCCTAACCCCCCCGTCGATATAGAAGCGCATCACTCGAACTCGGCGCTGCAGATTCTCCGCATCTCTCCCTTCCCCCGGAAGTAGGGCTCCCTCTTGTTCACTGCCTCCAGGAAGGCCCTCTCCAGCTCGGCCTCGGGGGCGCCACCGCGGATGAGCGACAGGAAGTCGACGGTGTTGTCGGTGCGCATGAGGCAGGGCTTGAACTTCCCGTCGGCCGTCACCCTTATCCGGGTGCAGTGGGCGCAGAACTCGGTGTTGTGCATGGGCTTTATCACCTCCACCTCGGTACCGTGGAGGGTGTACTTCCTCCTCCCCTGCATCAGCCCTCGCACCAGGACCTCCTCGGCCCCCTCCTCGAACTCCCTCTCCAGGGAGTCCAGGTTGTAGAAGTAGCGCTGGAAGAACTCCCTCTCGGCGTCCATGAGCTCTATGAGCTGCAAGACCAGGCCCTCCCGGGAGGCAAACCTGAGGAGGTCCTTAACCTCCTTCTCGTTGATCCCCTTCATGACCACCATGTTCAGCTTGACGGGCCTCAGGCCCACCTCCAGGGCTTTATCTATCCCCTTCAGGACCCGGGCCAGCTCCCCGCCCCTGGTTATCTCCTGGAAGGTCTCGGGACGGAGTGTGTCCAGGCTCACGTTTATCCTGTCGAGGCCGGCCTCCTTCAAGGCAGCTGCATGCTCCTCCAAGAGGACCCCGTTGGTCGTCATGGAGACGTCCTTTATCCCATCCACTCCTGCAATGCGGGAGACTATCTCGCTCACATCGGGGCGGAGGAGCGGCTCGCCTCCCGTCAGCTTCACCTTCTTGACGCCGAAGCGGGCGCAGAGCCGGACCACCCGCTCGATCTCCTGGGAGGTCATCTCCCGCTCCCCTTTGTTTATCCCTTCTCGGTGGCAGTAAATGCAGGCCAGG
>JBBSVP010000016.1:0-7457 GCA_038046745.1 Candidatus Hydrothermarchaeota archaeon | reverse complement strand
GTGGGGCGGAAGGTGCGGGACAGGCGCTCCATCCTCAGGGCCGCCGCCGATGTGGGGGTGCCCGTCTTCTGCCCTGGCCTGGCGGACTCCATGCTGGGCCTCCACGCCTGGCTCGAGGCCGAGAAGGGGCGCCTGAGGGTGGACGCGCTGCGGGACATGAAGGAGATCGTGGAGCTCTGTTTCCAGGTCGAGAGGTCCGGCGCCGTCTTCATAGGCGGCGGGGTCCCGAAGAACTTCATCCTCCAGGCCATGCTCGTCTCCCCCAACACCTTCGACTACGCGATCCAGATAACCATGGACCGCCCGGAGACCGGCGGGCTCTCGGGGGCCACCCTGGACGAGGCGATCTCCTGGGGTAAGGTCGGGAAACGGGCCCGGAGGGCGACGGTCTACGCCGATGCCACCATTGCCCTGCCCGTGATCTTCGCGGCCCTCCTGGAGAGAACCAAAAAGTAATTAAGCTCTCCCATGCGAGGGTTGGCCATGTCCAAGCCTAATAAGAGGGATAAGGAGAGGAAGGGGGCTACCAAGAGCGAACTGATAGAGAAGAAACGCCTGGGGGAGGTGGTGGAGGGGGAACTCCGCTAATAGGTACCCTTCTTCAGGGGCTCCTTCATCGTCCCGGCCGCCAGGTTGAACTTCTGGGAGACGATCTTCTGGGCCGTGAACTCGAAGAGCTTCGCGTAATCCGGGGCCACCAGCTTCTTCACCTCCTCGATGATATCCTCCCGAGCCTTCGGCTCCAGGAAGTTGAGGAACTCCGGGGACGGTACTTCTATGTTGATAACTTTTACGTCAGCCATTGCGTCACCTCTCACATTTTTACAAACTCTCTCCCTCGGGGGATAAAAATCTTTCTGCGGGGTGGTAGGCACGGCAAAACACAGCCGTCACCTCTCCCCATACTTCCCCTCCAGCACCCTCCTGATCTCGGCGGCGGTCTTCTCCCCTATCCCCTTCACCTTCACCAGCTCCTCCTCCTTCGCGCCGAAGACCCCCTGGGGCGAGCCGAACTCCTCCAGGAGCCGCCTGGCTAAAGTGACATTGATGTTGGGCAACCCGGCGACGATGAACTCCTGGACCTCCTCCAGGCTCACGGCCCTCTTCTCCCCCCTCACCCTCGGCTCCCTCCCCTCCCCGGCCTCCCTCTTGGCTATGAGCGCCAGGATAGCGGCCGTCTCCTTCTCGTCCCTGGTCCAGAGGACGGGCACCCCGAAGTCTATGGCCACGGCTGCCAGCGCGCCCCTCACGGCGTTGGGGTGGATGTCCCGCTTCGAATACAATCCCTCGCCCTCCAGGAGGAGGATGGGCCTGGGGAAGCTCTCCTTCAGTGCCTTGATCTGTGCCATCAGCCTCCCGTCGATGACGGACTGGAGGAAGTCTTCCACCGTCTTCCTCTCCACCCCCACCCGGTCGCTCAGGATGTAGTCCCCCACTTCCAGCCTCTGCGGTTTCGATAGCACACCGTGGCCCAGCAGCTCCCTGGCCACGGAGGAGGAGAGCTCCCTGGAGTCCACGATGATACTGAGCTCCATCTCCGGAGCCTCGAACTCCTGGAGCCTCTTCTGTCCCTCGGCCTTCTCAGGTTTTGCGAGACCTCTCTTCAGCCCCTCCAGGACCTCCCGCATCCTCTTCTCCTTCCTCACCCCCGACCAGTAGAAGGCCTCGTCCCTCGTCCCCCTGGCAATGAGGACGACCACCCGCCCGGCCCTGGACCGCCCTGTCCTACCCCTCCTCTGGATGGAACGGATCTCGCTGGGTATGGGCTCGTAGAAGACCACCAGGTCCACCTTGGGGATGTCGAGCCCCTCCTCGGCCACGGAGGTGGCTACGAGGACGTTGTAGTCGCCCTGGCGAAATTTTTCCAGTATCTCCAGCTGTTCCTTCTGGCTCAGCCCCTTGTCGTCCTCCCTGGTGGACTGGCCGACGAAGCGGACCGCCTTTACCCCCTCCAAGGTATTGAGGCGCTCCACGGTCTTCTGGGCGGAGTCGCGGTACTGGCTGAAGACTATCATCCTCCCGCCGCCCTCCCTGGCCGCTATCCCCGCCAGGGCCTCCAGCTTGGGGTGGTGCATCTCCTGGGCGAGGTTCTCGGTCAGCCTTACGGCTCTTATGAACTCCTTCTCGGTCAGGAGCTGCCTTGTAGCTTTGGAGGTTGCCCTCTGCAGCTTCTCGAAGTACCTCCGGAGGGTCTCCAGCCCCTGGGTCTCCAGGAGCTCCGTGGCGTGGGAGAGGGTTATGGCGGCGGCCACGGCCTTCAGCCCCATGTAGAAGTCGGGATTGGGCTCCTTCGCCACCTCACCCTGGAGCCTCTCCCGTAGGACCAGAAGATCCCTCTTAGGTATCCTTACGTCCGAGGAGGGGAGGAGGCCGAGGCCCTTGAGGCTGGAGAGGCGATCCTTCATCACCCTCTCCAGGTTCCGCTTTATATTGAGGAAGGGCTCGGGGAGATCGACCCTGACCCACTCGATCTCGATCCCCTTTATGTAAGACCTCACATCCCTGTCGCGCTCGGTCCTCACCTCTATGTTCTCTATGGCCAGGGCCTGGCAGACCTCCTTTATCTTCGCCTCGTCGCCCCCGGGGGAGGCGGTGAGGGCAAGGACCAGGGGATTCGTGGCCGCCTTCAGATAGCCCTGGGCTATGAAGGCGTAGGGGTAGTCGCCGGTGGCCCTGTGGGCCTCGTCGAAGACCAGGAGGGAGACGTCCGAGAGCGGATAGCGCCCGCTGATGAGGTCGTTCTCCACCACCTGGGGCGTGGCGCAGATCACCCTGGACTTTGCCCAGAGCTCCAACCTCTCCTCGGGGGCCGTATGCCCCGTGAAGGTGGACACCTCCCCCCCATCCAGGTTCAGGAAGGCCCGGAAGGAGGCGGCGTGCTGGTTGACCAGCGGGCGGGTGGTGGAGACCATAAGGATCTTCGAGCCAGGGAATCGCTCCAGCCTGTGGGCCGCCAGCATTATCGCTATGACGGTCTTCCCCAGCGCCGTGGGCGCCACCACGAGGGTATTGGCCTTGGAGGCAGAGCCCACGATAACTTCCTGGTAGAGCCTCGCCTCTACGGTCTCTTCCCTGATGAGGGGGTGGCGTACGTACATCCCATAGGTAATGCACAGGGGGGTAGAAAATACTTTTCCCGCCCTTACGAAAGGCTGAAGTTAATATCGCACGCCATATACGGCATGCGCACAGGAGTGGCGGACCTCCCCCTCCATACCGGCAGGGCCCCGAGGTGGCTCTTCGCCCGCATGGTCCGGTTATCCAGGGCCCTGGTCGATACGATGCTCCTGGACCACGGCCGGGAGGAGCTCCTCCGGCGCCTCTCCGACCCCTTCTGGTTCCAGGCCCTCTCCTGCACCCTGGGCTTCGATTGGCACTCCTCCGGTACCACGACTACGACCTGCGGTGCCTTGAAGGAGGCGCTGGATCCGGAGACGCACGGGATGGCGGTGGCGGGAGGGAAGGGGAGGCGCTCCAGAGCTGCGCTCCAGGAGATCGCGGCCCTGGGGGATATGCTATCTCTCTCCACCCGGAGGATCGAAGCGCTCCAATACGCCAGCCGGATGGCGGCCAAGGTGGACAGCGCCCTGGTCCAGGACGGCTACAGCCTCTACCACCACGCCTTCATCTTCACCGAGGACGGGAGCTGGGCCGTCGTCCAGCAGGGGATGAGCGAGAGCCGTGCCAGGCGCTACCACTGGCTGGCGGATGCGCTGGAGGACTTCGTGGAGGAGCCCCACGCCGCCATCTCCGGGGAGCGGGTAGAGCCTAGGGTCCTGGACATGACTGCCAGGGAGAGCAGGGGGGCCAGGGAGACGAGCCTGGACCTGGTGCTGGACGACCCTACCCACCTTAGGCGGCTCTGCAGCAGGCAGCGGAGCCTGGAGGACTACGCCTCGGGGCCCAGGGAGCTTGCCCTCCCTTCCCACCATGCCGTCCTCCCCATGGACATAACCGAGCGGGGGATGGAGGTCCTTCGGAGGGCCTACGAGTTCCAGCCCGCGAGCTACGAGGAGCTGGTCTCTCTGAGGGGCATGGGTCCAAAGACCATCAGGTCTCTCGCCCTCATCGCGGACCTGGTCTACGGGACCAAGGCCAGCTGGAGGGACCCTGTCAAGTACTCCTTCGCCCACGGCGGGAAGGACGGCTTCCCCTACCCCGTGGACCGCCAGCTGTACGACCATTCCGTCAGCTTCCTGAAGGAAGCTTTGGAGAGGTCCAGGCTCGAGGGCGCCGAGAAGCACCGGGCCCTGGCGCGGCTGGGGGCTCTGGTGGGCTAGCCCTTCTTCTCTTCCCCGGCCTTCTCTTCCTTCACCTCTCCCCCCTTGACCCCTCCACCCCTCTTCTTCTTGACGGCACCTACTCTGAGACCCATATATCAAGTTTAGGCTCTCTATCTATTTCAAACTTTCGTCATCAGAGGTCGAAGAGCCTGTCCTCCCTCCCGGCCTTGGTGAATAGGTCCCGGGCCTCCTCCCTGGCGAAGGCCAGGACCTGACCCTGGTCCAGGGTCCTGAGCTGCCGGTCCTCCATTATTATGCGCCCGTCCACGATGACGGTGGAGACGTCGCAGCCCCTGGCGGCGTAGACCACGTGGGAGACGGGGTTTGTGAGGGGGACGAGGTTGGGCCTGTCTATATCCAGCAGGATTATATCGGCCCGCTTCCCAGCCTCCAGGGACCCTATCTCCGCTTCCATGCCCAGCGCCTTTGCGCCGTTGATGGTGGCGAACTCCAGCACCTTCTCAGCCGGGACGGCGGAGGCGTCCATGGACCTCAGCTTGTGGACCAGGGCGCAGATCTTCATGTCATCGAAGAGCTCCAGGCTGTTGTTGGAGGCCGGACCGTCGGTCCCGAGGGCCACCGTGATACCGCGCTCCAGGTAGTCAGGGACCCTCGCCACCCCCGAGGCGATCTTCATGTTGCAGACCGGGTTGTGGGCCACCTTCACCCCCCGCTCGGCCATGAGCCCTATCTCCGCGTCGGAGGCCCAGACGGAGTGGGCTGCCACGACCCTGGGCCCCAGGAAGCCTATGGAATCCAGATACTCGAAGGGGCTCTTCCCGTGGGCCTTGACCGAGTCCTCCACCTCGGCCTTCGTCTCGGCCACGTGGATGTGGACCCCTGTCTTGTACTTATCGGAGAGCTCCTTCGTCTTTATCAGGAGCTCTTCGGAGCATGTGTAGGGGGCGTGGGGGCCGAGGAAGATCCGGACCCTCCCATCCTGCCGGTGCCTCCTCATCAGCTCCTCCCCCTCCCTCAGGAACCTCCGGGCCTTCTCCCCGTCCCCCAGGTCGAGCATGGCGTGGGAGAGGACCCCCCTTATCCCGGACTCCTCCACCGCCCTCGCCACCTCGTCCATGAAGAAGTACATGTCGTTGAAGCAGGTGGTGCCGGAGCGGATCATCTCCAGGCAGCCCAGGAGGGCGCCAGCGTAGATGTGCCTCCCCTCCAGCTTCGCCTCCACGGGCCAGATCTCCTCCCTCAGCCACCTGTCGAGGGGCACGTCATCGGCCACGCCCCGGAAGAGGGTCATGGGCAGGTGCGTGTGGGCATTTATCAGCCCCGGCAGGACGATCTTCCTCCCGGCGTCTATCACCACGTCCGCCTTCCCCTTCACCTCCCTCCCGATCTCCACGATCCTCCCCCCGTCGACGGCTATGGAGGCGTTCCTCAGGACCCTCCGCTCCCCGTCCATGGTTATGACGAGGCCGTTCTTGACCAGGAGCTCCATGGGGATGGGTTAGCTGGGCATTACAGAAAAAGTTATCGAAAGGGCCTGGAAAAATTTACATGTCTTTTATAATACATATTATTCGATGAGGAGTTTTTGTAGCAAGTACGTTGCACTGCTCTTCTTACTGCTATCAGCGCTCTTCGCAACCATCACAGGAGGGTGTGTCTCGGCACCGCAAGAGGTGAAGAATCTGACGTTTGAGACCGTACTTGGATCTGAAGGTAGCCAAGTATACTTCGATACGAGTAGACCCCCTATCGGCCCCGCAGTCATAACAAATAAAACCGAATGGGAATATTTTGGGCCATACTCAAAACCTCCCAATACACCCCTGCCCATAATCGATTTCAAAGACGAATTCATCATTGGCTATACTGTGCTTGTCGTTGGATACGCAAGATTTGTAACAATACTTAACGTGACGCAAAGCGCCGGGGTGATAAATATCACTCTCGCTACGTATCGCTGGCCAGGTGTTCAAACGACTCCAGAACAGATAGATCGATATCCTCACCATTTCGTAAGGATCAAGAAATCGGAGTTGCTTCAGAAGGGAAATTTGACTTTCATGTTTACCGATATAAGCGGTGAGCCCCTGGGGAACGTGACTAGATTCATACCGTGAAGATGAGTTGCCGTAAAGTATAAGTCCCTCCCGGGGAATTTCTTCCCATGGCCTTCTCCGTCATACCGGCCCTGGACCTGAAAGGGGGGAAGTGCGTCAGGCTCGCCCAGGGGGACCCTGCCAGGAAGACCATAGAGCTGGAGGACCCCCTGGGGGTGGCCAAGCGGTGGGAGAGGTCGGGAGCCTCTCGGCTCCACCTGGTGGACCTGGACGGGGCCATAGGCGGGGAGCGCAGAAACGAGCCTATAGTGCGGGAGATAATAGAGGCCCTCCGCATCCCGGTCCAGCTCGGCGGGGGGATAAGGAGCGTGGAGGATGCAGCCCGCTTCCTGGAGATGGGGGCAGCCAAGGTGATCCTGGGGACCCTGGCCCTGGCCAATCCCGCAGCGCTGGAAGAGCTGGCCTCGGAGTACGGCCCCGAGAGGCTCATAGTGGCCCTGGACTCCAAGGGCGGGGAGGTGGTGGTGCGGGGCTGGAGGGAGGGGACCGGCCTGAAGGCCGCCGAGGCTGTGAAGAGGTTCGAGGGCATGGCCGAGGAGATCCTCTACACCAACGTGGACGTGGAGGGGCTCCTGAGGGGGATAGACGAGGGTGCCATACGAGCGATGGTAAGGGCCACGCGCCTGGGGGTCCTCATCTCCGGCGGCGTATCAACACTGGAGGACGTGGCAAGGGTCAGGGCCGCGGGGGCCCGTGGGGTCATCATAGGCTCGGCCCTCTACACAGGGAGGGTAGACTTCCAGGCGGCGAGGCGTTACGAATCTTTATAAGGTTACCCTTGGGCCCTAGGGCGTGACTGAAGCGCTGCCCGTGTCCATGGAGGAAGCCCGGGAGAGGGGCTGGGAGGAGCTGGATGTAGTACTGGTAACCGGGGACGCCTACGTGGACCACCCCTCCTTCGGCCCGGCGGTGATAGGCCGGGTCCTGGAGGCGGGGGGCTACAGGGTTGGCATCATGCCCCAGCCCGACTGGCGCCGGAGGGAGGAGTTCCAGCGGTTCGGCAGGCCAAGGCTCTTCTTCGGCGTCACTGCAGGGAATCTGGACTCCATGGTGGCCAACTACTCCCCTCAGATGCGCCCCAGGCGGGAGGACGTCT
>JBBSVP010000015.1:0-11020 GCA_038046745.1 Candidatus Hydrothermarchaeota archaeon | reverse complement strand
ACTTAAATATTGGGCAATGGGCTACTGGACTTATATGACTTTGCAGGAATACAACCTCCTCGTCTCCTACGAGCTGGGCGACCTGGGGCAGGCCAGGGAGGACGTACTCAAAATCCTCAGGGCCCTGGGAGACCAGAACCCGACGGTCAGGAGGACTGCGGCCAGGGGGCTCCTGGGGGTGCGGACTGCCCTGGACCCTCGGGGCGTTACAATGGAGCTTAGAAAGCGCTACTCCAAAGACCCCTGGTCCTTCGGGACCACCATAAAGTGGATCCCCCTAGACCTCTGGGTGCCCTCAGAGATGGAGGCCATGAGGGAGGGCGTGATGAAATTGCGGGATCGGATAGGGCGGAGGGAGAGATGGGCCATGGTGGTTGAGAAGAGGAGGTACGGGCGGCACCACAAGATGGAGATAATCAACGAGCTGGCAGGGCTGATAGAGGGGAAGGTGGACCTCAAAGCGCCGGAGAAGGTCCTCAGAGTAGAGCTCGTGGGCGGGTACGCGGGCCTGGCCGTCCTGGAGCCTCGGGAGGTCTTCTCTACCAGGAAGCCCCACGCCTAGCCGTAGTGTAAGCTGACATCGCTAACTTTGCATAAAAAAGTGATCATGTTATATCTGGAGTTGGTATCTCACTAACTGGAAGGACAAGATGGCGTTCTACGACTTCCTCTCTGACCAAGTGGAGATCGACGACGGGACTAGGGCCTACGTGATAAGGAAGAGGGAGAAGAGGCCCGAGCCGCCTTAGTTCCAAGTCAAATTATATAAGGTCGGAGGCAGATTCTAGGCTGGAGAACATGGTCGTCCTTTCTGACAGGGATTACAGGGCCCTGATGGAGGCCGGGAGGCTGAAGATCGTCCCCGAGCCTGAGGACCACGATCTCCAGCCGGCCTCCATAGAGATCAGGATGGGGAGGGAGACCTGGATCACCAACTTCAAGCTCCCCACCTTTGATATAGGTCTCCTCCGGCGGTTCGGGAAGCGTTACTTCATAAAGGACGGGGAGGACCTGACCCTCTACCCCGGCCTAGTCTACTATGTCAAGAGCCTGGCGGAGTTCGAGATCCCAGTGCCGGCCAAGACCGAGGGCCGGAGCAGCCTCGGGCGCCTGGGGGTGAGCGTGAAGGCCGTCAACAGGTCCCACAAGTATATAGAGGCCAACCACAAGGGGCCCCTCTGGTTCGTCATCGAGGCCCACGCCTTCCCGGTGAAGATATACCCAGGTACTGCCATCTGCCACCTGGTCCTGCGGGACCCGGCGAACATGGATATCATGCCGTCCGCCGAGGTGGCCGCGGCCTACGGGAGGTCCTTCGCCCTCTACCCGGCCAACGGCGAAGGCCTCCTCGATCTCGGTGCCGTGGCCAGGGGAAATGCCCTCCAGCTCACCCTGGCCGAGATGGAGCTGAAGAGGGGCGTGGACAGGGGGAGGCCCTTCGATATAAGGGCGGAGGCGGACGAGGGGGACTACTTCGAGTCCGTGGACATAGGGGCGGAGGGGGTCGTCATGGAGGCGGGGCGCTTCTACTTGGCCCACGCCCGGGAGCGGGTGATGGTCAACAACGAGGTGGTGGGCTTCCTCCAGCAGCTGGACCCGGAGTCCGGCATCCTGGCCCACTGGGAGGCCGGCCTCTTCGACCCGGGATTCGTCGGGCAACCGGTGCTTGAAATGATGCAGTTCGGGAAGGCGAACCTCCTCCTCTTCCCTGGGCAGGAGATAGGAAAGCTGGTCTTCGAGAGGCTGTCGCGGCCCAGCGCCAGGGGATACGGCGACTTCAAGGGCAAGGCCGGGAAGGGGAAGTACTACGCCCAATCCGGGACTGTGACGAGCAGGATCTACATGGAGTGACCCCATGGTGCTGTTGGATGACATAGGTTCCTTCCCTCTCCCCAAAGGGACTACGCGGGAGAAGTTCGCCCAGATATACCCCCTGGCCGTCTCCTCCCTGGTCAAGGGGATGGACCTGACGAGGGACATGGCCCTCCACGAGGGCTTCTACAGGCCCGTGGCCTCCAGCCTGAAGTACAAGGTGGACGCTGGGCTGGACGCCGTCAACTACCCCCAGCACTACGACATGCACCGCCAGTTCCTGGACATCATAGAGCAGTTCCCAAAGGAGCCCTTCTTGGTGGAGAAGCAGTACGCCATCATCCCGGAGCTCTTCGTGGCCAGGCGTGAGGCGGAGCAATACTACCGGGAGAGTGGGAGGAAGCTCAGCCTGAAGGTCTGCGTCACGGGCCCTGTGGAGCTCTACCTGAAGACGGGCTTCGGCTACAACGTCTATGAGGAGGTCCTGATGAACCTCGCCAGGTCCGTCAACCTCTTCCTCAGGAACGCCCTCGTGGAGTCCAAGTACCTGGAGGTGGCCACCCTGGCCATAGACGAGCCCAGCCTGGGCTTCGTGGACCTCATGAACATAGAGAAGGACGGGCTCATCAAGGCGCTGGAGGTCGCCGCGGAGGGGCTGGGGCCCAGGGTGCAGATCCACCTCCACACCCTCAAGGCCGCGGACCTGCCTCTGGAGGCGGAGGGGATAGCGGTGATAAACGGCGAGTTCGCCGCTACCCCCAAGAACATGGAGCTCATCTCCAGGAAGGAGCTGGAGGCCCACGACAAATTCCTCAGGGCCGGTATATCCAGGACCAATATCGACACCATCATAGGGGAGTTCATGGAGAGAGAGGCGGAGCACGCAGACCCGCGAGAGCCGGGGCCCGACGACTTGGTGGACGAGGTGGCGGTCATGAGGTCCCGCTACAAGCGGGCCCTGGAGCTCTTCGGCGACAGGCTCCTCTTCGTAGGACCAGACTGCGGGCTGGGCTCGTGGCCCAACCAAGAGGCAGCGTACCTCCTCCTCAGGAGGACCGTGAAGGCGGTCCGGGAATTATAATTAGTCCCGTGAGATTTGGTGCAGAGGATGACCCGTAACACAAATTAATAATAGAGGAGAAGAGAAACTCTCAGCAGATCCGATGAATCGAAGGGCCTATGTGGGTGCAGCGATCCTGTTGATTCTCTCTACAATCGTCCTAGTGGACAAGCTCTTTGCCCCTCGGCCGATCCAGATATTGATGGATGGGGGCCAGACCCTCCAGATGGAGGGCACCAGCGTCTTCACCCTCCAGGACGTCTTCGTCCTGGTCCTGAGCGCCTGGGTCAGCGGGGCCACGGTCGTCTATCTCCTCCTATGGGCAAGAGGGGAAGAGAGGATAACGGCCGATGAGAGGCCTGAGATGAAACCAGAGGATGTTCTAAGGCTCCTCGAGGGCGATGAGCGCAGGCTGTACCAGAGGATTCTAGATTCAGGGGGCGAGATACTCCAGAAAGACTTGGTCTTGGAGAGCGATTTCAACAAGGCCAAAGTTACGCGTCTGCTGGACAAGCTCGAGGAAAAGCGCCTGATCTCAAGGGTGAGGCATGGGATGACCAACCGGATCATCCTGGCATGAAATTGATTTCAGACAATTTCACGATATTTTCATATACTGTTTCAGACTCCTAATGGCCAATGAAAGGCTGGCAGTTCCTGGCCATCACGATCGCCTCCATCGTTATACTAGTTTTATCTCTGATCTTCGTCTTCGGCTCTTCCCCGGATAAGATAACATTGAGCGACCCGGAGAAGGAGATGGCCGTTGTCGTAGCAACGGAGGCCCTCAAGGAGGACCTACCTGGCAATTACACGGTAGGAGATCCGGTTGTTGGTCTCAGTATCAAGCCACGCAGGAGTACCGGAGACGAGGAGAAGAGAACTGCTTTCGTTACCTTCCAATCCGACAACTTTTCCGCCGGGGTGGTCGTAGACCTAGATGCCGGGAGGGCAGTGAGATTCACAGAGAGCTTCGACTGGATGGCCGAGGCCCCCAGGAGCCGAGGGTGGTACCACGAAAGCTGGACCCGCAGGCTGAGCAAGATGCAGAAGATGTCCATGCTCGGAATTTTGCTTGGCGGTGCATGTCTTCTTTACTGGAGGTCGAGACGAAAGAAGGGGGTAGATGTGTGAAAGATGAGGGGGAGGGCCCCGTCATCCGGATGGAGCAGGTGAGCAAGATCTACCATCTGGGGGAGGTGGAAGTCCCTGCCCTGCGAGGGGTCGACCTCGCCATATCCGAAGGAGAGTTCATATCCATCATGGGCCCCTCAGGAAGCGGAAAATCCACGATGCTCCAGATCCTGGGCTGCCTGGATAGGCCAACCTCTGGAGAGCTATATATCGACGGCGCCAGAATCTCGGAACTCTCTGACTCTTCCCTGGCAAGGTTGCGAGGGAGTAAGATCGGCTTCGTCTTCCAGATCTTCAACCTCTTCCCCACAGTCACAGCCCTCCAGAATGTCGAACTTCCTATGATGATTCTCGATGTGGGCAGGAGTGAGAGGCGAGAACGGGCGAGACGCATCCTCGAGGCCGTCGGTCTGGGAGATAGGGAAAACCATCTCCCCTCCCAACTCTCGGGGGGGCAGAGGCAGAGGGTCGCCATCGCCAGGGCGCTGGCAAACAATCCTACATTCATCCTGGCAGACGAGCCGACTGGGAATCTGGACTCTGTTTCTGGAGAAGCGATCCTGGAGATCTTCAAGACACTCAACGAAGAGGGGCGGACGATAGTCGTAGTGACCCACGATGCGACGGTGGCGAAGACCGCGGAAAAGATCGTGAGGATGAAGGACGGCCTGCTGGAGGGGGCGACATGAGAATATGCCTGCTTCTCTCAGCCGTCTTGGCTGTTCTTCTTGTGGCCATCGGACCTGCCATGGGCCAGGAGACCTCTTCAGTGACGACAAATCCCGACCCACAACTCCCATTCGTCCTCAGCGTCACCGGGAGTACGATACCTTCCACGTTGGTGCCTGGAAACAATGGCTTCATAAAGCTCACGATCAGCAACTATGGTACGATCCATATAGGAAGCGTCTACATCAGCTACGACCCTGTGGAATCCCCCATCAGGATAGGCAGCATCTCTTACGAAGGTAGCAGTAAGGACGTCACGATTACAGAGAACCACATGGGTCCGATAATGATCATCCCGGACATCCCCTACAATGTGACTTACCTGGGGGGAGTCCCGGCCCAGGGTAGCATAGAGCGGATCTTCCGGATCAGCGTCCCCCCCACGACACCCTCCGGCATCTACGCCATCCGGTTCATGGTCTACACAAGCGGGGTGAGGGTGTCTGAGAGAACCATAGTCAAATACGTGCTGGTCACGGTAACTGAACCGCAGCCGCTGAAGATAGAAACCTCCACTATGTCCTCGTTCAGGGCCGGCGAGAGGAGCGTGATGAATATTACCCTCAGCAACGAAGGCACTTCTATACTGAGGAACCTCGAACTCACATGGCAGTCGCCAGGGGACGCCATCCTGCCTATTGGAACCGACAACAGGATCCGCGTGAAATCCCTCTACCCCGGCGCTCCTCAGGCTATCCCTGTCCGGGTCTATCTCAGCCCCAACATATCCGTCGGCCTCCATCCAATTCACATCACAACTACGTACTACGATGCATCGGGCATGGTGCAGATGGTCAACTCCACCCTGGGGATAGCTGTGGGGGGCACCTCGCCTGCCAAGCTATCGATAGACTCCATTCAGCCGGCGTCCTTCCGGGCTGGAGAGCGGTCAAATGCAGAGATCACCATCTCCAACGCAGGCGGAGAACTGCTGCGGGACATCGTCCTCTCCTGGGAGACCCCCAATAAGGAGATCCTTCCTTTGTCTTCAGACAACAGAATCAATCTCCCGTCTATCGAACCATATCAGAAGGTAAAAGTCCCCTTATCTCTGGCGGTAAGCCCCATAGTAGCCCCGGGTATCGTCCCCTTACTGATCAAAGTAACCTATTTCGATGTGAGCGATACGCAGCATGTCGATAACATGACCGTGGGGGTCGCCATAGGCGGGACTACGGACTTCGCCGTGAGCCTGCAAGATCAGTCTGCTCAATCAAGCGGGGTAGCGGGGTTGCAGAGCGTTGGAAATCGGGTCTCCCTCTCCATAGCCAACATCGGCGTGAATCCGGCGGTTTCCCTAATGGTCAAAATCCCGAAGCAGGCCACCTTTACCACAACAGGCACCTCGGAGGCAAGTCTAGGGAACCTGAACCCCGGGGATTTCACGGTGGCGCAATTCCAGATCGTTCCTGCTGCCTCCCAACGGCCTTCTAATGTGACTACGGCGGGCAGGGGCCTGAGGCCAGCTAGGACCGAGGGCGATTTAATCGTAGAGATCTCTTATACAGATACCGACGGAAACAGGAACACTGTGGAGAAGAAGGTATCCTTGAGCTTCGGGCAGGATGATCCGACGACGACCTCACGAAGTGGGCGGGGTTCCCAGCTCCAGGGTCCCTTGATGTACGGCGCCCTGGGGGTCGTTGGGGTCACTCTTCTATGGACCGCGAGGAGGCGTAAAGAGCGGCTATTGTCCCTGGGAGGCTTCCTCAAGAGTAAAATAATCGCTAGGCTGCCCAAGCGGGGAAGCCGATGAGGCTTGAAGACTCCCTCGAGCTCTCCATCAGCAACCTCTCCAACCGGGGCCTGCGAAGCTGGCTCACCGTCCTGGGCATCGCCATAGGGATCGCTGCCGTGGTGGCGATCCTCTCTATCGGCGCAGGGATGGAGGCAAGTCTCAGCTCCCGCCTGAGCGGCTTTGGTACCGATGTAGTCACCGTTACTCCAGGATACAGTGGGAGTTCTCAGCAGGGCTTCCGGTTCGGGGGCGGCGGGGGAGCAGTAAAATCTGGAAACCTCACCGAGGTGGACGAGGCCTTCCTGAGGCCAGTCATGGGAGTGAAGTACGTGGAGGGGCGGGTCTCTGGAAGGCGTGATGTGATCTACGTGGATGAGCGCATAACGGCCAGCGTCACGGGGGTCAACCCCCAGATCTGGAGGTACACGACAACTGCCGAGCTGGCGGCTGGCAGATACCTGTCTCCTGGAGACACTTTCGTGGTGGTAGTGGGCGACAGGATAGCCACCAAGGTCTTCAAACGTCCCCTGACGCTGGGGAGGCAGCTAAGGATCGGCAACCAGACCTTCACCGTCGTGGGGATACTCAAGCCCAGCACGACGAGCTCAGATGACAACGCGATCTTCACGCCCAGGGACGCCGCGAGGAAGGTGATGACCGAGGTGGGACAAAGGGAATATTCATCGATCGTCGTCAAGACCACTCCCGATGCGAACGTCTCCAGGATCTCCGAAGAACTCGAAAAGAGGCTCCTCATCACCCATCACGTCACCCCGGATAAGAAAGACTTCACAGTGAACAGCATGCAGGCCACGGCGGCGAGATTGACAGATATAATGCAGTCTACCACCATATTCCTGGGGGCCATCGCCGCCGTCTCCCTCCTCGTCGGTGGGATAGGGATCGCGAACACCATGTACATGTCGGTACTGGAGAGGACCCGGCAGATCGGGATCTTGAAGGCGTTAGGCACAACGAACAGGGAGGTCATGAGGCTCTATCTCATCGAGTCAGGGCTCATGGGGCTGGTGGGGGGGATCCTCGGCGCTTCCCTGGGGGCGATGATCTCAAGTCTCATCCCCAGGCTGGGGGTCTCTGTCATGGGCATGGGTGGCGGGAGCATGACGACCGTCATAACCCCCAAGTTGATAGTTCTCTCGCTTATCTTCTCGGTGATCGTCGGGATGTTCTCGGGAGTCTACCCTGCCAAGATGGCCGCAGATCTACAGCCTGTCGAAGCCCTGAGGTACGAATAACTGGAACTTTTAATCTGGTGCGCCTATGGTAGCCGGAAGGAATTCTCGAAGATGCCTAGATGACATCATAGGTTCTTATTCTACCACGAAAATAGCGAGTATAGGCCCAGTTTCGCGCTGGAGAATTATAATATTCCTTGTGGACGTTTATCAACACCATAAGGCCAGAACCCGCGGACCGAGGCTCTTGCTTCCGCCCGCGGGTTCCCCTCCCCCTCTACAGCAAACCTAAAATACCCCTTGCGGGGATTCCACCTCATGAACCTGAACAGGGCCGCCGTCGCGATCGCCGAGGAGATGGTGGGGAAGAGGGAGGAGCTCAAGGTCGAGGCCTTCGAGCTCAAGAACGGCACCACGGTCATAGACTGCGGCCTCAAGGCGCCTGGGGGTTTGGGGGCTGGCCGCCTCTTCGCCCTCGCCTGCATGGGGGGGCTGGCGGAGATAGGCCTGGGGCTGGAGGATTACGGGGGCATAGAGCTCCTCACAGTGAGGGTGGCCACCGACCACCCCATCATCGCCTGCCTCGCCTCCCAGAAGGCGGGGTGGAGCATTAAGGGGGAGAAGTTCTTCGCCCTGGGCTCCGGCCCGGCCCGCATCCTGGCCAGGAAGCCCAAGAAGACCTTCGAGAGGGTGAGGTATACGGAAGTGGCTGGCAAGGCGGTCATAGCCCTGGAGACGGCCAAGTATCCAACCGAGGCCGTGGCCGAGGAGATAGCCAGGGAGTGCGGCATCAAGACCGAGGACCTCTATATCCTAGTGGCAAGGACGGCGTCGGTGGCAGGCGCCATCCAGGTCTCGGCCAGGGTGGTGGAGACCGCCCTCTACAGGATGGACCACCTGGAGTTCGAGCTGGCAGGGGTCAGAGGCGCCGTCGGAACGGCGCCCGTAGCCCCTCTGGTGGGGGACGACGGGAGGATGATGGGCATCACCAACGACATGATCATATACGGCGGTTCGGTCTATATCTCATCCTCGGCGCCCATGGACCCGGCCCAAATTCCATCCAGCAACTCCAAGGCCTACGGGAAGCCCTTCGCGGAGCTCTTCGAGGAGGCCGGGCACGACTTCTACAAGATCCCTCCAGAGACCTTCGCCCCCGCCTCCGTCACCATAGAGTCCCCATCGGGCCTCCTGCGGGCCGGCGCATTGAACCCCGGAGTCATAAAGAGGTCCATAGGCCTCGGATGATCATGGTGCGGAAGGTCTACCTCGTAGGTGCGGGTCCGGGAGATCCGGACCTCATAACCGTCAAGGGCCTGGGGCTGATAGAGCGGGCGGACATCCTGATTTACGACCGCCTCGCCGGCGAGGAGCTCCTGAGCCACGCCAAGCCTGGCGCCGAGCTCATATACGTGGGGAAGAGGACCGGGGCCCACACCTACACCCAGGAGGAGATAAACCGCCTCCTGGTGGAGAAGGCCGCCGAAGGTAAGGTGGTGGTGAGGCTCAAGGGGGGCGACCCCTTCGTTTTCGGGCGGGGCGGGGAGGAGGCGCGGGTGCTGCGGGAGCACGGGATCGAGTTCGAGGTGGTTCCAGGGGTTACGTCGGCGATCGCCGTCCCCGGACTGGCCAATATACCGGTCACAGACAGGAGGTACGCCAGCAGCTTCACCGTGGTCACTGGGCAGGAGGACCCCACCAAGGGCGCCAGGCTGGACTACGGGGCCCTGAAGGCCGATACCATCGTCATCCTCATGGGGATGGGTAACCTGTCGGGCATCATAGAGCAACTGAAGAGGGCCAGGGGCGAGGGGACCCCCGCGGCCATAATCGAGAAGGGGGCCACAGAGGAGCAGAGGGTCGTGGTGGGGACCCTGGGGGACATCCTGGCAAGGGAGGAAAGGGAAGGGATCGGGCCTCCGGCCATCGTGGTGGTGGGCGAGGTGGTCAGGCTCAGGGAGGAGCTGAGATAGGGATGCTCCTCTGGCTGGCCCTGGGCGTGCTCCTGGTATCTCTGGCCGCCGTCTATATCACCCACTACTACTACCGGGACCTCCTCTTCGGTCCCCCCGTGGACTTCGACGAGGACCACTTCATAGAGATAGGCCTCTACCCAAACGGCCACCGCGGTGTCTTAGTCCTCACCTGCGACGACGTCAATGCCGCCACGGATCCGGGGAAGGTCGACCGCCTCCTGGAGGTCGCCGACAGGTTCGATACCAAGACCGTCTTCTTCGTCGTCCCCTTCTACAAGGGGAGGTACATGGTCACCAAGGACTCAGGGATAGCCGGGGCCCTCAGGCGCGGGGTCGAGAGAGGCCACGAAGTGGCCCTCCACGGCCTCACCCACTCGTCCCCCCGGAAGGGCCTCCTATCCTTCCGGAAGGCCAAAGAGCTCGGCGATCTCTCCCATAGCGAGCAGAAGAGGAGGATAAAGAAGGGGAAGCGCATCCTCGAGGCCTGCGGCCTCCAGGTGGCGGGCTTCAGGTCCCCGGCCTTCTCGGCCTCCATCGACACCCTCCGGGTGCTGGACATGGAGGAGTTCCTCTACTCCTCGGACACCCGCATCTACCCCTTCATGCTCATGTCGAACAAGAGGTTCTGCGAGTCCCTCTACTACCCCTACCACCCCGCGGGCCTCAGCATCCTGGACCTCACCACCAACGGCGACTACTTCTGGGGCTACTCGGCCCTGGGCTCCGAGGACCTCAAGAGCTTGAAGCACCGGTTCGACAGGTTTTACGAGAATCGGGGCAGCTTCGTCCTCCTCTCCCACATAGACCCCATCAACTCAGGGAAGGGGCTCTGGGTACTGGAGCAGTTCCTGGAATACGCCCAGAAGAAGGACCTCTGGAGGCCCACCCTGAAGGCGCTGGCGGAGTGGTGGCTCGCCAGGGAGGTCCTCTTCGCCACCTCGGAGGTCAAGGAGGATACCCTCTACGTCACTCTCGAGAAGGGGTCCGAGTTCCCCCTCAACAGCCTCTCCATCAGGCTGAAGCCGAACCTCCTGATAAAAAACTATAAGATAATGGACGTGAACCAAGTCCTCCTGAAGGAAGGGAAGCTCTCGGAAGGGACGGTGACCATCAATGTCTAATTTCGCCCTCAGGTGCATAGGCTGCGGTAAGGAGTACCCACCGGAGGAGGTCATCTTCAAGTGCACCTGCGGGGGGCTCCTGGAGGTCGCCCTGGACCTGGAGGCCCTGGAGGTCCGGCGGGAAGGGTTCCAGGGGAGGCTTGGGGTCTGGCGCTACAGGCCCTTCATGCCCATAAGGGAAGGGGCCAGGATCATAACCCTGCAGGAAGGCGGAACACCTCTCTACAGGGCCGAGAGGCTCGGCGATGCCATAG
>JBBSVP010000014.1:0-1168 GCA_038046745.1 Candidatus Hydrothermarchaeota archaeon | reverse complement strand
CTTGGTATACATCTCCAAATCTTTCCCGGTCTCGATGGCCTCCCCCTGGTGGATAGTCCTTCCAGTGATGAGGGTCACGTCTAGGGCCAAGCTCTCTCCTCCAGCTCCGGATTAACGATGACTCTTTAACCTCTCAAAAGGATTTGGTATTTATAACTCTACCCTCTTGGTCTACCCAGCTCCTCCAGCCTCCTCCTCCTCCGCTCCTGCCCCTCCTCGAACCACCTCTTCTCTTCCTCGGTGGTCGGGATGATGGGCGGTATCTCGATGGGCTTCCCGTCCTCCCCAAGGGCCACCATGGTGAGGAAGGAGTTGCCCACGGCCCTCACCTCCCCGGTGTCCAGGTCCTCGGCCCTTATCTCCACCTCCACCTCCATGGATGTCCGCCCAGTACAGTTGATCCTGGCATCCAGGATGAGCAGATCCCCGACATATACCGGGGCCAGGAAGTTCATGTGATCGATAGAGGCGGTGACCACGTTGGACCTGGTGTGCCTCTTTGCCACAATACCTGCGATCTCGTCCACCTCTCGCAGTATGGCACCGCCGAAGACGTTCCCGGCGGCGTTCGCGTCCGTCGGGAACATGGTCCTGGCCAGGGTTGCCATAGAATCCTTAACAGCCTTCCCTTCCATGGGATCACCTCGGTGACAAGTTAGATATATTCTCCCCTCAGATTTAAAAAAGGGCCTGTAGTATAGCCCGGATAGTACGTAGGGCTTCGGACCCTGTAGCCCGGGTTCAAATCCCGGCAGGCCCGTCTCTCAGCACTTCGCAGCCAAGCCCTTCACGGTGGATGGCTCGAATGGTTGCTCGTGCCGACACGCCTTGTCAGCGCTTCGGAAGAACTCCCTGCGGTCGTTCTTCCTCGCGCCGACACTCCTCCCAGCACGGTCCAGTGCCCAGAGAGAGATAAGTTTAAGTGTTTACACGTGAAGCGGATTAAATGAAAAATGGGCTTTAGAAGGAAAACTGCTTGCGAATCATTTGGGAAATTTTTAAAGGGAGAGAGAGGCCAGGGGTTGGTTGATGTTTTAGTTCTGGTAGGGGGCGCCATCCTAGTAGGGTTGGCGGTCTTCACTTTATATGGGAGCATGGCCAAAACGACGGCCAAGGGTCTGAACGCTAGCGTAGCGGAGGTGACAAGTGCCATCGATAACGCCGCCTC
>JBBSVP010000013.1:0-4200 GCA_038046745.1 Candidatus Hydrothermarchaeota archaeon | reverse complement strand
GATGCTCGTCGATACTACCGGGGACGTGATCATAACCAACGACGGGGCGACGATCCTGAAGGTGGTCGAGATAAAGCACCCGGCCGCCAAGATGATGGTGGAGATCGCCAAGACCCAGGAGAACGAGGCTGGGGACGGCACGACCACGTCCGTAATCCTGGCAGGCGAGCTCCTGAAGAGGGCCGAGGACCTCCTGGACCAGGAGGTCCACGCCACCGTCATAGCCCAGGGCTACAGGCTCGCCGAGGAGAGGGCCATCGCGGTCCTGAACGAGATGGCCAAGAAGGTCGAACCCACCGACGAGAAGACCCTGAAGAATATCGCCATGACATCCCTCAACTCCAAGGCCACGGGGATAACGGCCAAGGAGCACATCGCCGACATGGCCACGGAGTCGGTGAAGCTGGTGGTGGAGAAGGCCGGCGAGAGCAGGAAGGTAGAGAAGGACTACATAAAGATCCAGAAGCAGGTCGGTGAGTCCACGAGGGATTCCCAGGTGATAAGGGGCATAGTCCTGGACAAGGAGAAGGCCCACCCAGGGATGCCCAATCTCATAGAGAAGGCCAGGATCGCGCTCCTGAACGTCGAGATCAAGATCAAGAAGACTGAGACGGAGGCCAAGTTCGATATCACCTCGCCGGAGCAGCTCCAGTCCTTCCTCGACGAGGAGGAGAAGACCCTGAAGCGGATGGTGGACTACGTTGTCAAGGCCGGGGCGAATGTGGTCTTCTGCCAGAAGGACATAGAGGACATAGCCCAGTACTTCCTCTCCAAGGCGTCCGTCATGGCCGTCAAGAACGTGAGCGAGAAGGACATAAAGCTCCTGGCCAAGGCCACGGGCGGGAATATCGTCACGAGCCTCAAGGACATGGCCTCTAAAGATATGGGGCACGCCGAGAGGGTAGAGGAGCGGAAGGTGGGGGGCAAGGAGTTCATCTTCATCGAGGGCTGCTCCAAGCCCAAGGCCGTGACCCTCTTCGTCAGGGGCGGGACAGAGCATGTGTTGGACGAGGTGGAGCGCTCCCTGGACGATGTCATCTCTGTCGTCAAGGACGTCATAGAGGACGGCGCCATCCTCCCGGGTGGCGGGGCCTCGGCCATGTGCGTGGCGAGGAGGCTGAGGGAGTATGCCAACGAGGTGAGCGGTCGGGAGCAGCTGGCCATAAGCGAGTTCGCCAACGCCCTGGAGGTCATCCCCAAGACCCTGGCCGAGAATGCAGGTCTGGACCCAATCGACGCCCTCATAGGCCTCAGGGCAGAGCACGAGAAGGGGAAGACCTCCCACGGCATAGACCTGGCCACAGGGAAGCCGGCGGACATGTACAAACAGAACGTGGTGGAGCCCCTCCGGGTGATGCTGCAGGCGATAAAGTCCGCCACCGAGGTCTCCATCATGATCCTCCGGATAGATGACGTGATAGCTGCCAAGGGGGCCCTGAGCGGGAGGGAAGAGGCGCCCCCGATGATGCCCGGCGGCGGCATGGGCGGCATGGGCATGCCTCCCATGTGAAGGGGGCCGGATGGGGCGATGAGGCGTCTCCTCCTCGTCTTCCTCGCCTTTTTGGCCATGGGGGCCCTGGAACCTCCATACGACGCCATCCTGGTGAGGGCAGACCTACCCCTGGAATGGCTCATCTCCCAGACCTACTCCCACAAGTTCGGGATACCTATAGTCACCACCGCCCCTGGCCAGCTGGACGCAGGGGTGAAGGAGGAGCTCCTGGGCTACAAGCGCTTCGGCTTCAATAGGGTCCTCATCGTGGGCGGGGAGAGGGCCATCTACCCCTCGGTACAGGCAGACCTGGAGAGCGAAGGCTTCGTCACCCACCGGATCAGCGAGGCGGATCGCTACGGGACATCGGCCCGGGTGGCGATAGAACTATTCGGGCAGTCGGAAGGGGCAGTCATAGCCAGCGGGGAGAGCAAGGACTACGGGGCCCTCTTGGCGGCCGGGAGGCTGGCTGCCAAGACGGGCTACCCCATCCTCTTCGTCAAGGCCGATGAGGTACCGCTGTCCGTCTCGGAAGCTCTCCGGAGCCTGAGGGTGAAAAAGGCCCTCGTCCTGGATCAAGGGCTGGCCGACGGCACTACGGACTCCATCAGGACCTCCGTGGGGGAGGTGGTGGTGGTGAGGGAAGGCGGGGACCTGGCAGCCGCGATCCCAAGGGACGGCGGGTACAAGCTCTTCATCTTCGGCGCCTTTGCCGGGGTCCTGATAATGGCGGGGATCCTCAGACTGAGGAAGAGGGAGAGGGTCCCTTACACCCTCCTCACCGAGGACGAGGAGCGGGTGGTCAGGGCGATCCTGGAGAGCGGCGGAGAGCTCACCCAGGACCAGCTCCCGGAGAAGACGGACTTCTCCAGGCCCAAGGTCAGCAGGATCACCGCCGACCTGGTGGGGAGGGCCATAATATCCAAAGAGCCCTCCGGAAGGACCCACAAACTCGTTATCAAGAAAGATTTCTACGGTGCGAAGCGATAGCCCATTTCTAATCCTATTTCATAGATTCTCTACAGACGGGGAATTGTTAGAAATGGTTTTTGCCACTGGAAGACAATAAAGGAAGATAATTGGGCCGGGAATATCTCCAGGAGGAACGTTTCAATGGAAAGCTTAAAATACTCTCTCCCGCCTCTTGGAAAGGGGAGACGATGAAGAGAGAGCTCTTGGATAAGATCCTCAGTAAGAGGTGCGTGGTGGGCGTCCTTGGCTTGGGCTATGTAGGTCTGCCCATCGCGGCGCTCTTCGCCAGCAGGGGCTTCAGGGTGCTGGGAGGCGACGTGAGGAGGGAGGTCGTGGAAGGGGTCAACAAGGGCCAGCCCATCATAGAGGAGAAAGGGCTCGGCCTCCTGGTGCGGCAGGGGGTGGAGGCCGGGAGGCTCAGGGCTACCCTGGACCTGGAGGGGCTCGTCAGGGAGAGTGATGCGGTCTTCGTTGTGGTCCAGACGCCCATAGACGAGGCCAAACGGCCTGATCTGAGGGTCCTGGAGGCCGCTTGCAGGACCGTTGCCCAGGGCCTCGGGAGGGGGAAGCTGGTGGTGTTGGAGAGCACCATACCGCCTGGAACCGTCGAGGGCCTAGTCATCCCGACCCTCGAGGCCTCGGGCCTGAAGGCCGGCGCAGATTTTTATCTAGCTTACTCCCCCGAGAGGGCCATCCCGACGAGGACGCTGGAGGAGATCCAGGAGAACGGGAGGGTGGTGGGCGGCATAGACGAGGAGAGTGCAGCTCTGGCGGTGGAGCTCTATGGGCACCTCACCAGGGGGGAACTGGTGGTCGCGGATGTAAGGACCGCCGAGGTGGTCAAGGTCATAGAGAACACCTACCGTGACGTGAACATAGCCCTGGCCAACGAGATAGCCCTCTTCTGCGAGAGGCTCGGGGTGGACGCCCTGGAGGCCATCCGCCTGGCCAACATGCACCCCAGGGTCGATATCCTCCTACCCGGCCCCGGTGTCGGGGGCCACTGCATCCCCAAGGACCCCTACTTCCTGCTCTACAAGGCCCAGGAGCTGGGGCTGGAGCTCAGCCTGGTGAAGGCGGCCAGGGCCAGGAACGAGGCCATGCCCGAGCACGTCTTCAGGATGGTGGAAGAGGCCCTGGGGTCCGTCGAGAAGGAGGTCAGGAACTCGAAGGTATCCATCCTCGGGGTCGCCTACAAGGGTGGAACGGACGATGTGAGGGCGACCCCCTCCGAGGGGCTGATCAAGAGGCTCATGGCGGCCCAGTGCCAGGTCTTCTCCCACGACCCCTACGCCAAGAGGGACTTCGGCGGTAAGTTCTCCAATCGATTGGAGGAGGCGGTGGCCGGGGCAGACTGCGTCGTCATCATGACGGACCACGAGCAGTACCGGGCCCTGGACATGGCCCAGATAGCCCGGCTGATGAAGAAGCCGGGGGTCATCGTGGACGGGCGGCGGGTGTTGGACCCGAATGCCGTGAAAAAACAGGGGATGGGGTACTTCGGGATTGGGCTTTGATCAGCCTGATGCGAGGAGATCGAGGAGCGATCAGGCAGATTTAAACAAAAACCGCGTAGAGCACCCACACCGCGATCCCTACCCAGATCAACAATGACCACCAAGATCTGCGGAGCATCTCCGACCTTCTCCCGAAAAATTCCATAACCTCGAGCACATCAACGAAATACGGGAGCAGGAACAGAGACATCAATAGTGATGCGAACAGCATCACGGCGG
>JBBSVP010000012.1:0-4319 GCA_038046745.1 Candidatus Hydrothermarchaeota archaeon | reverse complement strand
ATAAAGATCATCTCTGCCAAGGCCAGGCCAGAGAAGGCCCCCAAGAGGCAGGACGGCGGCGCTGTCACGGCGCTCCTGGCATACGCCCTGGACAAGGGGATCATAGACGGGGCCCTCACCGTCAAGGCCGGGGAGGAGCCTTGGAAGCCGGTGCCGAAGGTCTCCCGGAGGTCGGAGGAGCTCTACGAGACCGGTGGCACCCTATACTCCCATGTCACCATAATTCCGGCCCTGAGAGGAGCGTAGCCCATGAAGGCGGTGAGGTTCCACGGGAGGGGGGGACAGGGCGTGGTCACGGCCGCTGATCTGCTGGCCATCGCAGCCTTCCACGACGGGAAGTACAGCGCCGCCTTCCCGTCCTTCGGCTCGGAACGGCGCGGCGCGCCAGTGGTAGCCTTCTGCAGGATCGACAGCAGGCCCATAAGGGGCAGGAGCCAGATCTACAGCCCCGACTATATAATCGTCCAGGACGCCACCCTCCTGGACGTGGTCAACATCTTCGACGGTCTCAAGGACGAGGGGAAAGCGATAATCAACACCGAGAAGGCACTGAAGCCCAAGACAAAGGCGGAGGTAAGGACGATAAACGGTACCAAGATAGCCCTGGAGATCCTGGGGGTCCCCATAGTCAACACCCTCATGCTGGGCGCCTTCGCCGCCAGCACCGGGGAGATAAGCCTCGCGGGGCTGGAGAAGGCCATAAGGGGGCGGTTCCCCGAGAAGCTGGCCAAGAAGAACGTGGCGGCGGCCGAAGCGGCCTATAAGATGGCGGGGGGCAAGGCGTGATGGTCTCCCAGGGCGGCCATATAAGGGAGGTGGGGAGTACCCTGAGGAACAAAACAGGTTCCTGGAGGACCTACAAGCCCCAGATAGACAACAACAAGTGCATAGACTGCGGCACCTGCTGGATCTTCTGCCCCGATATATGCATAACGAGGGCAGAGAGCGGCGGGAGGCACGAGTACAAGGTGGACTACGATTACTGCAAGGGGTGCGGCATATGCGCCAACGAGTGCCCCGTAGAGGCCATAGAGATGGTCCTGGAGGCGAAGTGATGGAAGGCCATAGGGAGATGATGCACGGGTCCAGGGCCGTGGCGGAGGCCGTGAAGCTCTCGGACGTGAAGGTCATAGCCGCCTATCCCATAACCCCCCAGACCCACATAGTGGAGGACCTGGCGGAGTTCATAGCCAACGGGGAGCTGAAGGCCGAGTACATAAAGGTAGAGTCGGAGCACAGTGCCATGTCCGCCTGCATAGGAGCCTCAGCTACCGGCGCCAGGACCTTCACCGCCACTGCGTCCCAGGGCCTGGCGCTGATGCACGAGCTGCTCTTCGTTGCCTCGGGCATGCGGCTGCCCATCGTCATGGCCAACGCCAACAGAGCCCTATCCGCTCCTCTGAGCATCTGGAACGACCAGCAGGACACCATATCGGAGCGGGACGCCGGCTGGATCCAGCTCTACGTGGAGAACGGGCAGGAGGCCCTGGATACCACCATCCAGGCCTTCAGGATAGCCGAGGACAGGCGGGTCTCCCTCCCCACCATGGTCTGCCTCGATGGCTTTGTCCTGACCCACACCGTGGAGCCCGTGGAGGTCCCGAGCGAGGAGATGGTGGAGAAGTATATACCGCCCTTCAAGCCCTCCGTCTTTTTGGATCCCCAGGAGCCCATGACCCAGGGGGCCTTCGCCGAACCGCCCTACTACACAGAGTTCCGGCGGGAGCAGGAGGAGACCATGAGACGGGCCCTGGAGGTCATAAGGGAGGCTGACAGGGAGTACGGCAGACTCACCGGGAGGAGCTATGGGCTCCTGGAGGAGTACAACACGGAAGGGGCGGAAGTGGTCCTGGTGACCATGGGCTCGGTGGCGGGGACGATAAAAGAGGTCATAGATGCACTGAAAGTGCCCGTGGGCCTGATAAAGCTGAAGGCCTATCGCCCCCTCCCGAAGAGAGAGCTCCTGGAAGCCCTAAAGGGCGCGAAGGTGGTGGGGGTACTGGAGAAGGATGTCTCCGTGGGCCTCGGGGAAGGGGCCCTCTTCTCGGAGCTGAAGGGGCTTCTCTACAGGGCTGCGGAGCGGCCGAAGCTCCTGGGGTTCATAGCGGGCCTCGGCGGGAGGGATATAACCCCCAAGGACATCGAGGGGGTCATAGCCAAGGCCCGGAAGGCCTTGAAGGAAGAGATAGAGGAGGTCCACTGGGTGGGCCTCAAGGTGCAGGCATGAAGGTCGTTGCGGATGTCCCAAGTTACATAAAGTGCCGCAAGGCCTGCGAAGCTACCCTGGCGGCCAACAGGTGCTGGCGCTTCCGGAGGAACGTCCGGGAGGTGCCGGAGGAGGAGCTCTTCGTCTCGGGGCACAGGGCCTGCGCCGGGTGCGGGTGCACCGTGGCCATGAAGCTTGCCTTGAAGGCAAGCGGTAAAGATACGGTAGTGACCCAGGCCACGGGCTGCATGGAGGTCGTCTCCACCCCTTACCCGGAGACCGCCTGGCGCGTCCCCTGGATCCACGTGGCCTTCGAGAACTCCGCCGCCGTGGCCTCGGGGGTGGAGGCTGCCTTGAAGGCGCTGGGGAAGAAGGACCGGGTCAACGTCGTCGCCCTGGGCGGGGACGGGGGTACCGTGGACATAGGCTTCCAGGCCCTTAGCGGGGCGATGGAACGGGGGCACGACCTCACCTACATCTGCTACGACAACGAGGCCTACATGAACACCGGCATCCAGAGGTCCGGCTCCACCCCTTACTTGGCCGCCACCACCACCACGCCCGCCGGGTCCGTCATCCCCGGGAATGACAGGCCCAAGAAGGACATGCCAAAGATCATCGCCGCCCACGGGGTGCCCTACGTGGCCACCGCTTCCGTGGCCTTCCCGCTGGACTTCATGGAGAAGGTCAGGAAGGCCGTCTCCACCAAAGGGCCCGCTTACGTCCATGTCCACGCCACATGCCCCCTGGGCTGGGGGATCGAGTCCGACAAGTCCATAGAGGTCGCAAGGCTGGCGGTAGATACCGGGATGTGGGTCCTCTACGAGATAGATCACGGGGTTGGGAAAGTTACATATACCCCCACCAAGAAGAGGCCTGTGAGAGATTATCTCAAGGTCCAGAAGAGGTTCCGCCACCTCACCGACGATATGGTGGCCAAGATACAGCAGGATGTGGACGCCAAGTGGGGCGAAATCTTCGGGCCGGGAGTGTAGCAATGGAGCTGAACGGCGTACCTGTAGAGGAGACCTTCGCTGAGGCCTTCACGAGCACCTACACCAGGCTGCTCATAACTGCCGCCAACAAGAAGTGGGCGGGCATAACGGCCACTGCCATGACCGGATACGGGACCTCCATGATCGGCTGTTCCGCTGAGGCTGGTATAGAGGGTTATAGATCGCCAGCGGAGACCGTGGACGGCAGGCCTGGGTACGTGGTCCAGATCTGGGCCTCCAAGAAGAGGATGAAGGACGAGCTCCTGGGGAGGATAGGCCAGTGCGTCCTCACATCGCCCACGGCCTCCCTCTGGAACTACTGTGAGGGGGAGAAGCTCGACGTGGGGCACAAGATGAGGTTCTTCGGGGACGGCTACGAAGAGTCGAAGTCCCTCTTCGGTAAGGAGGTCACCTCCATCCCTATAATGCTGGGGGAGTTCCTCATAGAGAAAGAGCTCGGGCTGGATAAGGGCGTGGCCGGCGGTAATTTCTTGATCCTCGCCAATTCTCAGGCCTCTGCGTTGATGGCGGCTGAGACGGCAGTGGAGGCCATAGGGGCTGTGGAAGGGGTCATAACCCCTTTCCCTGGCGGCATCTGTGCCTCGGGTTCGAAGGTGGGTTCCAAGAAGTACAAGTTCATGCACGCCACAACCAACGAGAGGTACTGTCCCACCCTGGCTGAGAGGGTGGAAGGGAGCGCTGTCAGGGGTTCCAGGGCAGTGGCGGAGATAGTCATCGACGGGGTCACGGAAGAGAAGGTCCGGGAGGCTATGCGCGTCGGGATTTTAGCAGCCACCCGAGTTGATGGTGTCACTGGCATCTCCGCCGGAAACTACGGCGGGACCCTGGGGAACGTCAAGATCCAGCTGAAGGAGCTCTTCTAGTTTTCAGAAAGAAATATAAAGTCACCCCTCAGAAATTACCATGGCCCCTTGGCTTGGGAGGTGTCCCATGATAGTGGAGCAGATAGAACTTGAGATGGGCACAGCGTTGGGGGTGGGGGTGGAGCTGGATAAGGCCCCCCTCCTGCTGATAAAGGGGAAGAAGGGCTTCCTCATGTGCGGCTACTTGAATATAAAGGCTGCAGAGAAGCTGGGGGATGCGGCGGCGGACGTGCT
>JBBSVP010000011.1:0-7925 GCA_038046745.1 Candidatus Hydrothermarchaeota archaeon | reverse complement strand
CCATCATGGGTTTGAAGTATAGGCCGATGGAGAAGACGATGCCATAGACCATGAAGAGGTTGACGAAGGAGGCGGCCACGACGAACCAGCCGTAGGAGGGCCTTCCCATGGGTGAGACTCGATTCCTGGGCTTACATAACTTTCTCTACCAACGTTAGAGGAGAGGTCTTTACCATGGACGCAGCCATGAGGGAACTCTTGGAGAAGCAGGGTTACCGCCTCGTGGGGCGCCACTCCGCCGTCAAGGTCTGCCACTGGCTGAAGGAGAGCCTCCTGAGGGGGAGGGCCTGTTACAAGGAGCGGTTCTACGGCATAAAGAGCCACCGCTGCCTCCAGATGACCCCCTCCGTGGCCTGGTGCCAGCACCGGTGCGTCTTCTGCTGGAGGCCGGTGGAGCGCTCCCTGGGCCCCTTCCTTAACATATCACCTGACGAGCCCGACGAGATCGTAGAAGGGTCCATAGCCCTCCAGAGGGAGCTCCTGAGCGGGTACTGGGGAGAGAAGGACAGGGTGAAGCCGGAGCAGGTGGCCGAGGCCCACGATCCCAGGCATGCCGCCATCTCCCTGGCAGGGGAGCCCACAAACTACCCCTATCTGGAAGAGCTCATAGAGGGCTTCCACCGGCGCGGAATGACCACCTTCCTGGTCACCAACGGCCAGAACCCCGGCGCCCTGGAGGGCGTCGAGCCTACGCAGCTCTACCTCTCCCTCATAGCCCCAGACAAGGAGCTCTACAGGCGGGTCAACAGACCCCTCCTGCGGGATGGGTGGGAGCGGCTCCAGGAGAGCCTCGATGTCTTCTCCGAGAAGAAGGGCAAGAAGGTGATAAGGATAACATTGGTCCGGGGCTACAACCTGGAGGTCCCCCGCAGGTTCGCCCACCTCATCGAGCGGGCAGAGCCGGACTTCGTGGAAGCCAAGGGGTACGTCCACGTGGGCTACTCCAGGAGGAGGCTGGAGAGGAGGGACATGCCCACCTACGACGAGGTCATGGCCTTCGCCCAGGCCCTGGGGGAGGAGGCAGGCTACAGGGTGAGGGAGAGCGCCCGCGACAGCAAGGTCGCCCTCCTGGAGAAGGCATGAATCACTCATGTTTTAGGGGGAGAGTAAATGTGAAGCGCGAGCCCTTCCCCACCTCGCTCTCCACCTTTATCGTCCCTCCCATGAGCTCCACGTACCTCTTCACCAGAGCCAGGCCTATCCCGGTCCCAGGGTACTTCCTCCGCAGGTCTCCATCGACCTGGTAGAACTTCTCGAAGATGCGCCCCAGGTGCTCCTTAGGTATTCCGATCCCTGTATCCGAGACGCTGATGACGATAGCTCCTCCTCGCCTGGCAGCCTCCACGAGGACCTCTCCCCCCTCCCTGTTGAACTTTATGGCGTTTGCCAGGAGGTTTCCCATGATGGACCTTATACCCTCCTCGCTGGCCAGGACTTTGGAGAGCCCTGCCTCCAGCCTCCCCACGAGCTTCACTTTTTTCCCCTCGGCCAATGGGCGGAAGCTCTCCAGGACCGCCTGGACCATGGGCTCGATCTCCAGGTCCTCAAGCTTAAAGGTGTAGGCCCCGCTCTCCAGCCTACTGAGGTCCAGTAGATTGTCTATGAGGCGGTTCAGGTCGAGGAGGCTCGCCTCGCACATCTCCAGGAGCTCCCCTCTCTCCTTCTCCTCAACCCGCTCCTTGGCCAGGTCCAGGGCACCGATGGCCACTACCAGGGGCGTCC
This sequence comes from Candidatus Hydrothermarchaeota archaeon, assembly GCA_038046745.1. GTDB lineage: Archaea > Hydrothermarchaeota > Hydrothermarchaeia > Hydrothermarchaeales > JACQPM01 > JACQPM01. Next base: position 6,203 of record JBBSVP010000011.1, on the reverse strand, counting down.
TCAGCTCGTGAGAGACGTTGGAGATGAACTCGTCCCTCAGCCTGCTCGCTACCTGACACTCGTCATAGGCCTTCATCAGCTCCCTATGGGAGCTCAGGAGCTTCGCGTCTAGGAGGTCTTTCCTAGAGAACAGGTACCCCAAGATGGCGAAGACGGGGAAGAGGCCCATGAGGAGGACCAGCTCGTAGAACTCCTCAGACCAGGGCGTAAAGAAATGGGAACCGTATAGGGCGTAGTGGTAGCCTATAAAAGCGACGTTTATGAGGGAGGCGACGAGGATGATGGCATAGAAGAGGGAGCGACGGAGCCGCCGGAAGGGTATGTCTCCGAAATCCTGGATTGCCTGGGCCCTCTGGAGCTTGCTGGGTCTTCGTTCCATGGGATTTGAAAGGTTCTGTTCCGGACGGTTATATAAATTACGCCCTTTTCTCTAAGTGGCAAGGAAGTAACAAATATATACTCTATAGTTCAACTCTCTGGCATGAAGAAGCTTCTCGTACCCGTAGACGGATCCGAGTACTCCAAGCATGCTATCCTGGAGGCCGGGAAGCTGGCCGAGAGGTTCGGCGCCAAGGTCTCGGTCCTCCACGTCAAGCCCGGGGTCCTTGTATCTCCCATCTACAAGTCCAAGGAAGAACTCGCCGAGGACGCGAAGAAGGTCGCCCAGCGCTCCTGCGCCGGCCTCAAGCGGAAGAAGGTCCGGGTCGAGGCCTTGGGGCTCGTGGGAGATGCGGCCACCGAGATCCTGGAGATGGCGAAGCGGGGAGGATACGACCTAATCATCGTGGGCTCCAAGGGGCTCACAGACTCCAAGAAATTCCCCCAAGGCTCTGTCTCCAGGAAGGTGGTGGAGCAGGCCCCCTGCAACGTCTTGATTGTAAGATGATTGTAAGATAAAATACGTGCAGAGAGGTGAGGGACCCGAGAACTTGCCCCTTAGACCCCAGCACTTTTCAGATGCCGGGATTTTTAGGCTTTTCTCAGGGTTTATACCTTCTTTGAAGCGTCGCCCTCGGCACGCTTTACTACCACTTGCGTCCCTCGGTACCGCGCAGTTGAAGGTACTCCACACCCCTCTGCACTCTAATATACTACTCCGGCGTATATAAACATTTGCCCACCAGGACTGCAAAGCTTTAAATTCTTATAGAGATAAGTTATAGAGGAGGTCTGCCTATGGTATCGAGTCTGAAGAGGAGGAAGGTTGGGGATATAATGAGTAAAGAGGTCGTCACGGTATCCCTGGATGCCCCCATAAAAGAGGTCCTGGATCTCATGACCCTCAACGGCATCACCGCCATCGTGGTGGTGGATGAGAAGGGCTACAGTTCCGGCCTGATCTCCAGCTTTGATGTCGTAGGTCTCTTCAATACCCACTCCCTAGAAGAGATCGAAGGGCTGAAGGCCAGGGACGTGATGACGAAGCATGTTATAGATGTGGACCCAAAGGATACCCTGGACAAGGCTGCCAAGATCATGCGGGAGTTCAGGGTCCACAGGCTCGTGGTTCTTGGGTCTGGGAAGCCAGGGAAGCAGAAGCCCATCGGGATCCTCTCCACCGGCGACATGGTCAGCTTTTTGAACACTCAGATAGGGTAGCCTTTCAACTATTTTTTTATCGTTACCCTATACCTCCGGGATAATATCGAGAAGGAGGTATGGGTTTGGCGGAGGAGCCCAGGATCGGGGTATACATATGCGATTGCGGCGTGAACATCGCCGGCGTCATAGACAACCCTGAGGTCATAAAGTATGCGGGGAAGCTAAAGGACGTGGTCGTCGCCAATGGTTACAAGTTCATGTGCTCTGACCCTGGTCAGAAGCTGATCAAGGAGGATATAAAGGAGAATAAGCTGAACCGCATCGTCGTGGCGGCCTGCTCGCCGAGGATGCACGAGCCCACCTTCAGGCTCGCGGCCAAAGAAGCCGGATTGAATCCCTTCCTGGTGGAGATGGCCAATATAAGGGAGCACAGTTCCTGGGTCCACATGAAGGAGCCGAAGAAGGCCACGGAGAAGGCAAAAGACCTAGTCCGGATGGCGGTTGCCAAGGCCCGCCTCCTGGAGCCCCTGGAGAAGCCCAGGGTGAAGGTGAACGACAAGGCCCTGGTGATAGGCGGCGGCGTGGCCGGCATCCAGGCCTCCCTCGATCTGGCGGATGCGGGCTACAAGGTCTACCTGGTGGAGAAGACCCCCTCCATAGGGGGCAAGATGGCCCAGCTGGACAAGACCTTCCCGACCATGGACTGTTCCTCCTGCATCCTGACCCCCAAGATGGTGGATGTGGCAAGGCATCCCAACATAGAGCTCCTCACCTACTCCGAGGTGAAGGAGGTGGACGGGTACATAGGCAACTTCAAGGTCAAGGTGGAGAGGAAGCCCAAGTACGTCACCAAGGACTGCACCGGGTGCGATCTATGCGCCCAGGTCTGTCCCGTCGAAGTACCCAGCGAGTTCAACCTCGGGCTGGGAACGAGGAAGGCGGTCTACGTCCCCTTCCCCCAGGCAGTTCCCCTCATCTACACCATAGACAACGAGAACTGCATCGGGTGCGGCCTCTGCGACACCGTCTGCGAGCCCAACGCCATAGACCACAATCAACAGCCCCAGTTGGTGGAACTCGAGGTGGGGACCATCATCGCCGCCACAGGCTACGATATCTTCGACGCCACCCGGAAGGAGGAGTACGGCTACAAGCGCTATCCGAACGTCTTGAACGGGCTCGAGTTCGAGAGGCTGATAAGCGCCACCGGTCCCACGGGCGGAAAGCTGCGGCGCCCCTCCGACGGGAAGGAGCCCAAGTCCATCGCCTTCATCCAGTGCGTCGGGTCCAGGGATGCCAAGACCAACAGCTACTGCTCCAGGGTCTGCTGCATGTACTCCATCAAGAACGCCCGCCTCTACAAGGAGAAGCACCCCGAGACCGACATATACATCTTCTACATGGATATCCGTGCCTTCGGGAAGGGGTACGAGGAATTCTACAAGAGGGCCCAGGACGAGTACGATATAAAGTTCGTCAGGGGGCGGCCCGCCGAGATAAGGGAGGATACCCAGACGAAGAACCTCCTCATGAGGGTCGAGGATACCACCCTCGGGGAGCTGCTGGACATGGAGTTCGATATGGTGGTCCTGGCCGTTGGCCTCGAGCCGGCCGCGGACACGGAGAAGCTCCAGAAGATCCTGAAGATCTCCAGGGGACCCGACGGCTTCTTCCTGGAGGCCCATCCCAAGCTCAAGCCCGTGGACACCCTGACGGAGGGGATATTCCTGGCGGGCACCTCCCAGGGGCCCAAGGACATACCGGATGCGGTCATGCAGGGCAGCGCGGCGGCCGCCAGGGCCTCCATCCCCATGGCCAAGGGGGAGGTGGAGATCGAGCCCATCATAGCCTCCATCGACCGGGAGGTCTGCATCGGCTGCCGGATCTGCGAGAAGGTCTGTGCCTTCCAGGCCATCTCCATGGTGGAGAAGAAGGCCCAGGTCAACGAGGCCCTCTGCAAGGGTTGCGGGGTCTGCGCTGGCGCTTGTCCGACAGGGGCCGCACAAGTGCGCCACTTCAAGGACGAGCAGATCCTGGCCATGATCTCGGCTGCCTTCAAGGAGGAGTTCAAGCAGGAGGTGGCGCCGCAGGGCGCCAAATAAGGGCCATGGAGTTCGAACCCCGGATCCTGGGATTCCTCTGCAACTGGTGCTCCTATGCCGGCTCGGACCTGGCCGGCACCAGCAGGATGCAGTACCCGACCAACATAAGGTGCATCCGGGTCATGTGCTCCGGGCGCGTGGACCCCACCTTCGTCCTCAAGGCCTTCGCCGAGGGGGCCGACGGGGTCCTGGTGGCCGGCTGCCACCCGGGGGACTGCCACTACGTGGCCGGCAACTACAAGGCCGAGCGGAGGATCAAACTTCTCCAGGACCTATTGGGGGACCTGGGGATTGAACGGGAGAGGCTGATGCTCCGCTGGATCTCTGCCTCCGAGGGCGAGATATTCGCCAGCACCATGAAAGAGTTCACAGAGACCATCAGGAAGCTCGGCCCGAGTCCGCTGAAGATCGCCCCCAAGCCCGTGGCCGGGACGGCTTGAAGCCTCTCCAGCTATTAGGCTGATTTTTGGACAGAAGTGTAAACCATCCTTCTGGCAGAAGACCTATTACACGACGTAATGTCTATTTTTCGGACAGCAGTGTAAACCAAAGCCTTTAGATAGTTTAAAAACCAAGATTAACTACTGTTCAAATAGAAATCCACCAAACATTTAAAGTAGAACAATCCAGGAAAGCCCAAAAGGAGCTCTATGCCCTCGGAGAGGAAAAGCGAGAAACCGAACCATCTAGCTGATGAAATAGAAATTACCAACAATATTCTCGACGGCCTCCGGGCCATCGACAAGGACATCCTCGCTGGCGTCCCCATGAAGGCGGCCCTGGACGGCGTCTGCCGTTCCATGGTCGAAATCTTCGGCCTGAAGCTCTGCTGGGTCGGGCTCCTCCAGGAGGGCACCTTCGAGGTGAGGCCCACAGCCTTCTGGGGCTCCGAGGAGGGCTATCTCTCAGCTATCCGGGTCACCTACGACGACTCGGAGTACGGGAGGGGACCCTCAGGTACGGCCATCAAGACCCGGAGGCCTGCCATCCGGAACGACATCGAGGGCGAGGCCGTCTCCACCCTCTGGAGGGAGGAGACCCTCAAGAGGGGCTACCGGTCATCGGCGGCCTTCTCTCTCATCTACGAGGGGAAGGTAGTGGGGGTCCTCAACGTCTACGCGGCGGAGCCCTGCTACTTCGACAGGAGGCAGGTCAAGCTGCTCCAGGCCTTCGCTGATCAGACCGCCATCCTCATCAGTGCCGCACTACGCCTGGAGGCCTTGAGGAAGTCGGAAGCTATGTACCGGGGGCTCGTCGAAGCCGCCACCGATGCCGTCGTCTCTGCCGATGGCGATGGGAAGATTGTCCTTTGGAACCCGGCAGCTGCACGGCTCTTCGGCTATAGCGAGAGGGAGGCCCTGGGAAAGGACCTCACCATCATCATCCCAGAGAGGTACAGGGGGCAGGCCCTCAAAGCCTTTGAGGAGGCCACGCGGACAGGGAGGCTGAGGCGTGGCGCGGGGCATGTGGTGGAGGCCGAAGGTTTGAGGAAGGACGGGACGACCTTCCCCCTGGAGCATTCCATCTCCATAGAGGAGACGCCTATGGGGACATGCTTCACCACGATTATACGGGACATTACTGAGAGGAAGAAGGCAGAGAACGAACTCCGCCTCCTTGCCACGGTGGTCCAGGACTCCAACGACGCCATCATCGTCCGGGATCTCAGCAATAAGATCCTCACCTGGAACCCTGCCGCCGAGAGGCTCTACGGCTACAAGCAGGGAGAGATGGTCGGGAGGGACTTCTCGACGATCATCCCTGGGGAGCAGGTGGAGAGGGCCACGAGCTTTTTGAAGAGGGTGATAGCGGGTGAAAAGCTTTTCCAGATAGACATACGGCGGCTTTGCAAGAACGGTCAGATACTGGACGTATCGGTCACTGCCTCGCCCCTCAGAGACAGGCAAGGCAATGTCATGGCCGTGGCTACTACCGAGATGGACATCACAGAGCGCAAGAAGATGGAAGCGGAGCTGCTGGAGAGTGAGAAGCTATACCACACCCTCTTTGACAATGCGCCAGTCGGGCTAGGCATCGCCGATGCCGACGGAAACCTGATCGCCTACAACGATGCCATGCTCACGCCAGGCGGTTACACCCGGGAGGATATAGCCAAGATAGGGAACGTGACGCATCTGTATTACGATCTGAAGGAACGGGCCGAGACGTTGGCGATCGCCCAGAAGCAGGGGTTCTTGCACCAGCACGAGGTGCGGTTCAAGCGCAAAGACAGTACCCCTTACGATGCCCTGCTCAGCCTCACCTCCGTGAAGATCAAAGGCCGACCATGCTGGCAGGCGGTGGTGGAGGATATCACCGAGCGGAAGCGGACGGAGAAGGCTCTGCAGGAGTCAGAGAGAAAGTTTAAGGACTTGGCAGAGAAATCACCGATTGGCACTTACCTCATCCAAGACGGAGTATTCGTGTATGTCAATCCTATATTGGCCGAGATATTTGGGTACACCGTCGATGAATTGATAGAGAAGAAGGGGCCTAGAGAGTTGGTTCTACCTGAAGATTGGCCTATTGTAGAGGAGAACATCCGTAAACGGGTATCTG
>JBBSVP010000010.1:0-5506 GCA_038046745.1 Candidatus Hydrothermarchaeota archaeon | reverse complement strand
CAGATCCCCGGAAACGGATAGAGATCGAAACGATCGTGAAAATGGGGCGTCCCTTCTGCGTACTCGTGGGTCTGGGAAGTAGGGGGCTTCCGGACAGGGTTCTGCAATCCTCCAAGTATCACGTTGAGCTCACCGGGAGGGACATCCCCCTGGAGACCTGCACGGCGATGGGGGTCCTCGCAGCAAAACTCGATTCTTCTGCCCAGAATCGATAGGGACAAACTATCCAAGTTTCATCACCGTGGGAAGGATCAATACCTTCTCGAGGTCCTTCATGTCCGCACCGAGTAGATTCCCGATCCCACGGCCATCGAGGGAGAGAGGGGATACGAGGAGGGAGAAGAGACTCATTTGTCAGCACTTCGCAGGACTCCCTGCGGTCGTCCTGCTCGCGCCGACACTCCCCGAATCGCTCCTCTGACGAAGCTTACGCTTCGTCTTCGTCGCGATTCAGTTTCTTCCCAACCCGCCCCACGCAGACCATGCAGGGTGCCCGCTTCATCACCTCGCTGACGACGTCGCCGTACAAGAGCTGGGCGATGACCCGCTTCCGGCTCACTCCCAAGACGATGAGGTCATAGCCCCCAGACTCCGCCTCGTCTATTATGGCATCGGCTGCCGAGCGGGCGTTGACGATCTTCGTGGCCACGGCCACTTCCAACCTCTCCCCCATCGCCCTGACCTCCTCCACCACCCTTTCCCCTTCCTCCGCCTCCTCCGACAGGGCGGCGTCCAGGGGAAGGCCCGCTGGTACTTCCACCACGTACATGGCGGTGACGGAGGCGTTGTGCCGCTTCGCTATATCCATGGCAAAGGCCGCCATCATCCTGGAGTGGGCGTGCCCCACGGCAGGTACCAGGACCTTCCTTATCTCCATCCTCGCCCCACCCAGCTCTACTCGGGGGGCTTCACCTCCTCGATCTGGGCCTTCTGGAGCCTGCCGCTGTAGTCTATGAAGACGGTCTTGATCTCCGTGAACTCGTCTATGGCCGTGGACCCGGCCTCCCTGCCGCCCACCCCAGTGTTCTTTATCCCCCCAAAGGGGAGGTGGACCTCGGCCCCGATGGTGGGGGCGTTGATGTATGTTATCCCAGCTTCGAGCCTGTCGATAGCTCTCCAAGCCCTGTTGATGTCCCTGGTGTAGATGGAGGAGGAGAGGCCGTACTCCACGTCGTTGGCCACTGCAATGGCCTCTTCGAAGCTCTTTATCTTTATCACCGAGAGGACAGGGCCGAAGATCTCTTCCACGGCGATCCTCATCCCGTGGCGCGCCAGGAAGATTGTCGGCTCTATGAAGAAGCCTTTGCCATAGGCGCCCTTCGTCATCCGGTGGCCGCCGCAGAGGAGCTTCGCCCCCTCTTTCTTCCCGATCGCTATGTAGTTGAGAACCCGTTCCATCTGCCCCTTGCTCACTACGGGCCCCACATCCACCTTGGGGTCGATGGGGTCCCCGATCCTGAGCCTCGCGACTCTGGCCAGGAAGAGGTCCATGAACAGGTCGTATATATCCTCGTGGATGATGAGCCTCGAGGCGGCGGTGCACCTCTGGCCAGCGGTACCGAAGGCCCCGAAGAGGATCCCCTCCAGGAGCAAGTCGAGATCCGCGTCCTCCATGGCTATGATCGGATTCTTTCCACCCAGCTCCAGGTGGACGTGGACCATCCTCTTGGCGCCTTTCTCATAGACCTCCCTCCCCACGGGGACCGAGCCCGTGAAGGAGATGGACCTGACCTTCGGGTGTTCTACTATGGCGGTGCCCGCAACGCCGCCCTCGCCGGTGACCATGTTCAGGACCCCCGGCGGGAGCCCCGCCTCCTCGTAGACATCCATGAGGGCCGCTCCGCAGAGGGGCGTGTAGCTGGCTGGCTTGAAGACGATGGTGTTCCCGCAGACCAGCGCTGCGCCGATCTTCCAACTGGGTATCGCGGTAGGGAAGTTCCAGGGGGTTATGCACCCCACGACCCCCTTCGGCTGCCTAAGGGTGAAACAGATCTTGTCAGGCAGTTCCGACGGGGTCGTCTCTCCCAGGAGCCTCCTCCCCTCCCCTGAGATGTACTTGAGGAAGTCTATGGACTCCTGGACGTCGCCCCGCCCCTCGGCTATCACCTTCCCCATCTCCCTCGTCACGAGGGCCCCCAGCTCCTCCTTCCGCCCCTCCATCATCAGGGCGGCCTTGAGGACGATCTCCGCCCTCCTTGGGGCTGGATAGCCCCGCCACCTGGGATAGGCCTTCTCCGCGGCTGCCACGGCCCTCTCCACATCCTTCTTGGTCCCGTTCGGGAAGGTAGCCAGCACCCTCCCGTTGGCAGGATTTGTGGTCTCGAAGGTCCCCTTACCTGCGGAGTCCACCCACTCCCCGCCTATATACACGCCGTACTCCTTCGTCTTTGCCGCCATCGATCACCGCGCCTCCCTTCCCTCGTTTATCTCTATATCCGGAATTATATAAGTTAGTGGAAAGGTCTATATACGTTCTCGAAAAGACTATATACATCGTCAGTAGCAGTATGCCACCAAGGCGTGGGGGGCGGCTCCATGGTAGAGAGTAAGGGCGTCCTGATGGACTTGGCCAAAAAGATGTTTGATCCCGTTAAAAAGAACCCCTACTATCTGGGGGAGAGGGCCATAAGAAACCTTAAAGAGCTGAGGCAGAACCTGGGCCTCTTTACCGAGAAGGAGGCCATCTGGGTGGCCGATTGGCTGGAGTATCTGGGCGATCCCAAGACGGCCAGGAAGATAAGGGAGAATAACCAGGACTTCAAGGCCATCATAATAACTCGATACGCCGAGCTCTGGCCTTACCGGTGAAAGGTCTCTTATGGCTTGGATAAACAGGGTCAAAGTCAGGTGGAACGACGTCTTATGCAAGCGCTGCCACATATGCGTGGATGTCTGCCCTGTGAATGCTTTAGCACTGGTGAAGAGCGAGATCATAGAGCCTGGTAAATGCGTCGAGAGCGGGATGTGCGAGCGCTACTGCCCTGACATAGCGATAGAGCTCATCAATAGGTCCAAGGTCCGGGGGCCGGGGGAGAAGCAGGAATGAAGACGCTGCTGGGCGGCAACGATGCCTTCTTCCAGGGCGCCCTGAGGGCGGGGGCCAACTACTTCGCCGGCTATCCTATAAGCCCCACCACCGAGATCCTCACCCTGGCCGCAGAGCGCGCCGAGGAGCAACAGGACTTTCATTTCCTCCAGGCCGAGGACGAGATCGCAGCCGCCATCGCCGTCGTGAGCGCCTCCCTGGCAGGGGCCAAGGCCTTCACAGCCACCTCGGGCCCGGGCTTCAGCCTCATGCAGGAGGCCATAAGCTGGGGCTATAGGGTGGAGGCCCCGACGGTCTTCTTCGAGTCCCAGCGCGTCGGCCCGAGCACCGGTGCCCCCACCTTCCCGGCCCAGGAGGACATCCTCCAGGCCATGCACGGGGCCCACGGGACCTACTACCCCCTCGCCTTCTATCCAAACTCACCGGCAGAGTGCTACACCCTGGCTGTCACGGCCTTCAACGCCGCCGAGGAAGCCAAGCAGCCCGTGATCTTCCTCTGCGACGGCTATGTAAGCCACCTCTACGAGTCCGTCGACCTGGAGGCCTTGGAGATTCCCCCCGCAGTACCCAGATCAAGGCCTCCCCTGGGGACCGGGAAGAGGCACTTCACCGGCATTGCCGCCGATGAGGAAGGCATCCCAAGGACCGGCAATCCTCAGGTCCAGGAGGCATGGGTGAAAAAGGTGAAGGAGAGGAACGAGGAGGTGGCGAAGAGGTACCCCTTATACGAATATAAAGAGAGGGACAGCGACACCCTCCTCATCTCCTATGGCTCCACCTCCCGCGTCACCGCACCCCTCCAGGAGAGGTTCTCCCACTTCCGTCCTATCCGGATCTTCCCTGTCCTGAAGGAGGAGCTTCGGAAGGCGTGCGAAAAGCATGAGCGTATAGTCGTCCTCGAGGCCAACGACGGACAGTACGCCATGCTGGTGGAGCACGCCATAGGGCGGGAGGTGGAGAAGATCCCCCTCCTGGGCGGGAAGATCAGCCTCTCGAGGATCAAGGAGCCCCTTAAAGATATCCTGGGGGTGGAGCTGGAAGATGTACTATAAAGATCTGATAAAGATGCAGCGGTACCCCCACAGCTGGTGCCCTGGGTGCGGTATAGGCTCTGTCCTCAAGAACACCGCCAAGGTCCTGGCCGGGATGAACTTCGATTGTACCAACACCATCGCTGTCTCTGGCATCGGCTGCTCGGGGAGGATGGCAGGTTACCTCAACATGGACGCTGTCCACACCCTCCACGGGAGGGCCCTCACCTGTGCCGAGGCGATAAAGACCATGAGGCCCCAATACAATGTCATCGTCCTATCTGGAGATGGGGACCTCTTCAGCATAGGCGGGAACCACTTCCTCCACCCCGCCAGGCGCGACCCGGACATAACCGTGGTCTGCAACAACAACGAGATATACGGCCTCACAGCCGGGCAGTACAGCCCGACGACCCCCAAGGGGACCTATACTACCACCTCGCCAAAGGGCTGTAAGTACGAGCCCCTGGACGTTCACGGGATCCTGCGGACGATGCCCAGGTACTTCTACGCCAGGTCCACCGTCTGGCACGTGCTCCACATGCAGAAGTGCATCCAGGAGGCGATACAGTGGAAGGGCTTCGCCTTCGTCGATGTCGTGAGCGACTGCATCGAGATCAACGGGCGCCACATAGGCTACAAGAAGGCCTCGGAGATGTTTGCCATGTACAAGGAGAAGTACAAGATAGTCAGGGATGTGGAGGTCCTAGGACCTCACGACCTGGGCGTGGTGAAGAAGGGGTGAGCCGATGAAGAAGATAGCCATCTCCGGGGAAGGGGGGCAGGGTATAAGGTTCATAGCCCACGCCCTTGCTGTTGCACTGATCCAGCTGGGGTACCATGTGAGCCTCCTCTACGATTACGACTCCGCCATAAGGACCCAGAAGAGCCTGGCCTACTTGACCTACGACGAGAAGCCCATCGGCTCCCCCATGGTGGAGGTGGCAGACATCATGCTCATGCTCTCGAAAAAAGAGGACAATGTCTGTGCCAGGAAGATCGTATGCGAGTCGGGCCTCTGCACCGACGAGCAGGTCCCCTTCAGCGAGTTTGGGGCCGAGAAGTTCGGTGGTGCGATCTTCGGGAATACCATAGCCCTGGGCCACCTCCTCAGGCTGATAGGGGTGGACATCGGCAAGCTCGACCTGGAGAAGACCTTCCCGAAGAAGCTCTTCGAGGAGAATATAAAAGCCGTGAGGTTCGGGTACGAGTTCGAGCACCTGGAATCGAGGGAGTGATACCGTGGCGCTATACTGCAGCGAAGAGATCTTCGAGGCCCTGAGCGGCCTCCGATTCCCGGCAGACAAGGAGGCGGTGATCGGCCATGCCACTAAGAAGAAGGCCCGGAGAACGGTCCTGGAAACTCTCAGACAATTGGAAGCGGGGGTCCAGTTCGGGGATGTGGGGGCCGTATGCAAGAACGTCAAGA
>JBBSVP010000009.1:0-12610 GCA_038046745.1 Candidatus Hydrothermarchaeota archaeon | reverse complement strand
GAGTGCCAGGTGACCTTTTGCCTTCACCGTCCTCAGGGGCGGGAGATCGCCGTACCTCGGGTTCCTGACCCAGCCGGAGGCGAGCTCGTAGTAGGCAGCCCCCCGCATCTCCTTATAGGGCCCGGAGATGGACTCGCAGGACCTGGCCACCCAGTTGGCCATCCTGAGGACCTGGAGGGAAGGGTTTATGGTGACGTGGCCGTAGCCCGGCGGTATGATCACCTTATCACCTTCCCTAGCCTCCACCATGACGACGTCCGTGATCCTCTCCCCCTGGCGCCGCTGGAGGAGGTAGTGGGCCCTCCCCTGGAGGACCTCATATATTTCCGGATAGGAGAGGTCTGTGCCAGGGGCATTGGGATGGTAGTGGCCCAGGGTCTTGACGTACTCCTCCCCGAAGCTGCGGGGCGGGATTATCGTCATATCGTACCGCAGCCCCAGCCCCTGGGCCCTCTCTCTATCCCTCACGCTCAGATAGAGGTCCCGGTACATGAGATATATAGGCATGTCTGGCCCGTGGACCTCCTCCTTGAGGACGCCCGTCAGCTCCCCCAGCATCCGAACCTGGGGCTTGAAGACCCTCCCTCCAAATCTGAGCTCCATGCCCTATGCTATGCCTACTTAGGTAAATTTTTATCCCCTGGTGACGTAATCCCAACGATGGGCCTTGACCTCCTGAGGAAGATCTTCGGTAAGAAGGAGGCGGAAGCGGAAGCCTTGGTCCTGGAATGGAAGGGACTGGAGGGGTTCCTGGAGGAGAGGATAGAAGCCCTGAAGGAGGAGGCGTGCAACGACCTCCCCCCCATGGCAGATGAGATCCTGGCCCAGAGAGAGAAGGCCCTGGGGGTCCTGGAGGAGCTGGAGGTCCACGAACTCTCTGATGAGATAAAGGGACGGGTCTATAGGCCGGTGCTGACTGCCAAGCCCCTCTACCTGAAGGGGATGAGAGATGCCCTGGGGCTGATGGGACCGAGACCGAGGGATTTCCCAGATCTCCGGGCCTTCCAGAACTCTGTCACGGCGTCCATGAAGACCGTCCAGATCGTCCAGCTCGGGCAGGGGAGGCTACTAGCCTCCGTCTTTCAGGAGGAGATCCTGAGGCTTGGGACTGTCCTAAACCGGATCCTGGACGCCTCGAGGGAACTGAAGGATGGGACCCATGAAAGGGTGGAGGCCCTGAAGAAGCTGGAGCTTCTCAGGGAGAAGGCCAGGAGGTTTGCGGAGGTGACGGCATCGGCGGAGAGGCTCAGTGTGGAGAAGGAGGGCCTCAAAGCCAAGGCGACTGGGCTGGAGGGGGAAGTAGAGAGGCTTGGGCAGGAGCTCTCTAGGCTCCTTGATGGTAGGGGGGCAGAGAGGCAGAGGGAACTGGAGGCAAAGCTGGAGGCCTGCCGGAAGGATCTGGAGGGTGCGAGGGCAAAAGCCGTGGGCATGGTCTCGCCCCTGAGGAGGGCATTGAAGAAATACAAGAGGCTCCTGGAGGGGGGAGGGGCGGAGGGGGTCCTCGTGGAGGGCCTTGTGGAGGAGCCGGCATCCCTTCTGGGTGCAAGGGGCAAGGAACTCCTCTCCCGCTTGGCTGGGCGCGAGACCTCCGTGGGGGACCTCGACCTGGACCCAAAGGATAGGGAGAAGGCCTTGCCCAGGATCGCGGTCCTGAGGTCGGCGCTCCCCGGGCTCCTGACGGAGTTCTCGGCCCTCAGAGAGAAGGAGCGGGCCCTGGGGGCCGAGATAGGGGCCTCCCCCTTCCTCAGGGAGAGGGCGGTCCTGGAAGCACGCCTCAAGGATGCAAAGGAGACTATGGCCGCCATCCAGCAGGAGCTCGATCGACGCGAAGTAGAATCTGAGACCCTTGGGAAGGAGCTGGAGACCCTCAGGAGGGTGCTCGGGGAAGGGCTCACCGGGCTGGAAGGGAGGGAGGTGACGATCACCTGAAGTATCTGGCGAGCCTCTCCACCGCCTCCTCGAAGACCTCCAGGTAGCGCTCCTCCGCCACCCGATGGCCCAGGTAGCCCCCGGCTGCCTCCTCCCTCCCCCCGCCCCCGAAGAGCTCTGCCAAAGACCGAAGGTCGATGGAAGGGTTGTTCCTCCTGAGGCTGATCTTCCCGCTCGCCCAGAGGCAGAGGACCAGGTCGGTGCCCTCCTCCAGGAGGCGGCTTGTGGCCAGGGTGGAGCTCAGCTCGTCCCTGGAGAAGCCCAGGAAGCAGGTGCAGGACCCCGCCCTGTAGAGCTTGGTATGGGCCTCCAGGTACCTGTAGCCCTCCTCCTTGACCTTCTGGTAACTCCTGTAGCAATCCTCCAGCTCCTCGCTCCAGAAGACCCCCTCCGCCAGGGCCTCCACCAACCGGAGCTTGTCGTAGCCCGAGGAGATGACCTCGTAGAGCCTCCAGGCCTCCGCATCCTCCTCCCTGAAGTCGTGGTGGCGGGCCATGGCAGCGATCTTCTCTGCGATCCCGTCTCCCGGCAGGAGGGCCCCGGCCAGCGCCTCGGAGGCGCAGACCTCAGGCCGGAGCTGGAAATCTATGGGCAGTTGGAGGACCGCTCCCTTCCCAGACCAGTCGTGGTGGTCGAACCACCGGACCCTGTTCTTATCCCCCAGGACCCGGAGGGCGTCCAAGCACCCCTCAAGCCCGGCGTTGTAGCCCAGGTCGGCCACGATGACCTCTCCCCAGGAGCCGCCGGCCGCCTCCCGGAAGGTCTCACAGAGAGCCATGTAGCCAACGAAGCGATGCTCGATGGGGATGCCCTTCAGCGTCGCGTATCTGTGGGCGATGGCGTGGCAGCCTATGCCATCCACGTCCTTGCTGTGGGCTATGCACAAGATACCCTCGTTCGGTCCCATACTACTGCCTCCTCGGGATCCTCTATAAATCTTCTGACCGGCAAGCTTTATATGGTGCCGTCCATAGACCCAGGGACTGATGGTTGGGAAACTGCTCATAGCCCTCTTCTTCCTATCCGCCCTCCCCGGCGTCTACGCCATCTCCTATGCCGTGGAGCCCTTCTCCCCCGCCTCCGTGGACCTCAAGACAGGACAGAGCACCATCATCACGTTCTCGGTGGCCAACAACAACACCCTCTTCAGCATAGCCACGTCCTACAGGCTGGACGACTACCCCCCCTCGGCTTTCACAACCATAGCCCCTGGAGGGGTGAAGATGTTCACCGTCCCTGTGGCGGCCCCCCCGAGGGGATTAGGCTCCGGTAGTATGGAGCATACGGTGGTGATCAGGCTCCAGTCCTACAACCCCCTGGACAGAGGCATTTACAACGCCTCCCTCACGTTCCTCATAAACTACGATGACTCGGAGTACCAGCAGGAGGTCCAGGCCAGGGCTACGGCGACCACTGGTATAAACATAGCCCAGAATGCCATAGACTTTGCCACCGCCAGCCTCAATATCGCCAAGAAGGTCCTCCAAGATGCCGTGGCCATAGGTGCCAACACGAGCGAGGCCGACAGCCTCGTGGCCTCTTCTCAGGGGCACCTCCTGGAGGCGCGGGTTAGGCTTGACGGGGCGAACCGCAACCTGAACAATGGGAGCTACTCCCGGGCCACCTCCCTGGCTAACGAGGCTGAGAACCTGGCCAACGTGGCCAAAGGCGAGGCCGAGAAGGCCTACAGCCTGGCGGACCAGGCCAAGAGCACCGTCATAACGGAGAAAGGAGACGCCCTTAGGGCGCTGAACTCTGCCATGGAGGCCCTGGAGCTGGCGAATTCTACCATCGTCACGGCCGGCAGCACTATATCCAGCGCCCGGGAGATCGGGATAAACACCACCCGGGCCGAGGTGCTCCTCTCAGATGCCCAGGAGAGGCTGAGGGAGGCGGGAAGGGGATACAGAGAGGCAAAGAAGAGGTTCGACGGGAGGAGCTACCAGGTTGCCAGGACCATGGCCGACGAGGTGACGGCAAACGCTACGGAGGCCAGGGGGATGGCCTTCCTCGCCGAGGAGACGGCGGTCAAGGAGAGGAGGAGCCTCCTGGGACTTGAGGAGCATGCCAGGCTGGGCCTCAAGGCCGCCCACGACAATTACAATCTCGCCCTGGGGCTCTCCGACGGCGTGACATCCATGCTCAAGGGCCTCTCCAAGATGGGCCTCTCCACCGAATCCTTCAAGGAGAACCTGAAGGGCTCGATGAAGCTCCTCGCTCCGGTGAAGGAGGACCTCGACAAGGCTCAGGATGCCTACAACGGCGGGACCTTCGACGCGAGCAGGAGTTACTCCACCAGGGCCTTGAATGCCAGCAGGAGGGTGGTGGAAGGGTTCCAGGTGCTCTCACGGGCGATAGCCCAGACGGCAAAGGACACGACCTACAACAGACAGGGGGAGGCTGAGGTCTTTCTGGAGACCGCCTCCCAGACCCTAAGCGCCAACAACGCCACGCTCCCCCCCGACGTCTACTCCGGCCAGGAGGAGACCCTTGGGGCAGCCAGAGGGATGCTCCAGGGCGGGAGGGGGCTGATGAGAGAGGCAGATGCCCATTTCGAGAGAGGAGAGTATCAGGATGCGGTGGAACTGTACCGCTCAACATACGACCAGCTGACCAACGCCTCCCTGGCCTCCAGGGATGTGGAGGCCGCCGTAGGGGCTACCATCCAGGCCCAGGAGATAGCCAGGCAGAGGAGTGTCTTGAAGATGGTTGGGAGCGGTGCCCTACTCCTCCTGGTCCTGGCCATTGTCCTGTACCGGCGGAGGAAAAAGGCTGAAGGGGCGGGGGGCGGAGTAGGGGAATTCAGGGAGCTCTGATGACCGGTTCCAATATGGGCTCCAGGTCCGCCCTGAACTCTGGGAAGAAGGTGTGATCCTTCACCAGGATCTGGTCCATCATAGGCAGGATGGCTGGCAGGAAGCCCTGCCAGTAGACCACCATCCCGGGGCCAAATGCCCCTGCGTATCCCGCAAACTGCTTTTCTATATACCTCTTGTGCTCCACCCTATCCCCAAAGCTGGCCTTGCTCTCCACCCACCGCACCTCCAAGCCCTCCAAGGGGAGGGGGTCCTCCAGGAGAAAATCCGGCGTCTTGCCTCCTCCTTTCCCTGCCCCCTCAGGAATGAACCTGAGCCCCAGGCCCGAGAGCCACTGCGCTATAACCCTCTCCCCTGCCCTGCCTCTCTCCACCTGGAGCCTGTGGGCCCATGGGGAATAGACGAAGTCCTCCCTGACGACCTCCGAGAGCTCCTCCCTGAGACGCCCACTGGCCCTCTTGGGATCCCTCAGGAGGGCCCTTACCCTCCGCCTGGAGAGGCCTTCCCCCCTGAGGATGATGGAGGCGGTCAGGACCGGAGGGAGCCCAACGGCCCTGGCTATGGCCAGTATCGGGCTCCCTCCAGACCATAGTTCCCTTAGGGAATCTGCATCGGCTTCCACTCGGCGGTATTGGGCTTTGGCTATTCTCACCGCCTTCTGGGTGAGGATCGCCAGGAGGACTCCCCTGGGATAGTCGAACTCGGCCAAGTCCTCGAGGGAGTTGAGGGACCGGTAGATATGGAGATAATCTCCCTCTTCCACGCCAAGAGGTCTGCGTTCCTTTATATTTATAGTTTGTATAAGGAACCACCATGGGGTATGAGGTATATGCCAAGGGGAAGAGGCTCTGCACCGCAGGGGAAGCCCGGACCTTCATCGAAAGGTTGAGGGGGCTGATGTTCCGTGAGCATCTGGGCGAGGGGGAGGGCCTCCTGATAAAGTTTGCGTCCTGCTGGGCCTGCTCCATCCACACCTTCTTCATGCGGTTCCCCATCGATCTCGTCTTCCTGGACGGTGCGGGGAGGGTTGTAGACCTCAAGACCCTCAGGCCCTGGAAGCTCTACACCCCCCGGCGGGGGTGCGCTTCAGTCCTGGAGATTCCTGCTGGACGGGCCGAGGCCATGGGGATAAAAGCAGGTGAGGTGCTGGAGTTCCGGTAGCCTTCCAGGACCAAAACTTATTTATATATCCTGGTCCCTTATACAGTACCGGAGGTACGGGTCCAATGTACTACGTAAACGGGTTGGAGTATCTGAACAGGGACGTGAAGATAAAGGGGAAGACCATGAAAGGGGTAGAGGCCAAGAGGTTCGTCACCCTGAAGAAGACTGACAAGAAACCTTCCGTGGATGAGGTGAAGAAGCTGGCCAACGACTACAAGCCCAAGGGGAGTGCGTGCCTGGGTAAGGTCTGGGTCATGCAGATGGAAGGGAACAAGTGGAAGAAGGTCGTCGACACAATAAAAATCAAGAAGTAGCCTTCCACCCTCTCTTTTAATTTACCTGGTGAGGAGCCATGGAAGGGGCTCCTTTATTCTATTCCTGCCAGGGCACTCCAGGCTTTAGATATTTGCCACTATGAGCGTCTCTGTATTCCTCACGCCTTCCAGAGACCCGACCTTCTCGGCTATTATCTTGGCCACGTCGTCCAAGCTCTTGGCCTCGGTGATGGTAGCTATTATGTCGTATCTCCCGAAGACAGCGTAGGCGTACTTGATCCCTTTCTCCTTCCTCAAGGCCCGCAGGACCGCCTTTGTCTTCCCTGGTTCTGTTTTAATAAGGACTCCCGCTACAACCATAACACACCCCTAGTATATATCGGCATCAGATTATAAATAACTTTATCATAAAATCGTGGACAATAACGTGGTGGGGTGACGGAATGGAGACGGTGAAGTGCAGCAAGTGTGGTAGGGGAGAGGACGCAGTGAGACTGATCGAGTACCGCTACCAGGGCAGGAAGGAGCACGTCTGCGTACGGTGCCTGCCGGTCTTCGTCCACGGCGGGTGAGGGCTCTGATAGGTATAGTCCTGGTCCGTTGGCTCCATCTCATGGCGGCCGTGACCTGGATCGGCGGGATGCTCTTCCTGGTGCTGGTGATAGTCCCTGCCCTCAAGGGGCGCCTGGAGCCCAGCCAGAGGATGGAGCTGGTGGGGCAGGTGGGGAAGAGGTTCAGCTACGTGGGCTGGGGGGCCGTGGCGATGCTGGTGCCTACCGGTATACTCCTGGCCGTGGACCGGGGCATGACCTGGGATAACCTCCTCTCGACGAGCTACGGCATAGTCCTGAGCATCAAGATAGCTCTGGTGGCCGGGATGATCGCCCTCAGCTACCTCCACGACTTCGTCCTTGGGCCGAGGCTCGTGGAGCTCGCCTCGGCCCCCGGCGCCGCTACCGAGGGGCTCCAGAACCGGGTGAGGATCCTATCAAGGACCAATGTCCTCCTGGGGATTCTAGTATTGCTGTGCGTCGCTATCTTGACGTCTTAGGAGGTGTGACCATGGTTACCGAAGATGACGTGAAGAAGGCCCTGAGCAAGGTGATGGACCCGGAGCTGGGGAAGGACCTGGTGACCCTCGGCATGGTGAGGGATATAAAGGTGGAGGGGTCCAAGGTGGCCTTCACCGTCGTCCTGACCACCCCGGCCTGCCCCCTGGCGGCCCAGATCCAGGGGGCCGCGAGGGAGGCGGTCCTCGGGGTACCCGGGGTGCGGGAGGCTGAGGTCCGGGTGACGGCCCAGGTGAGGGCCGCAGGCCCGAAGCAGGAGCTCATACCCGGCGTCAAGAACACCATCGCCGTCGGGTCAGGGAAGGGCGGGGTTGGGAAGTCCACGGTGGCCGTAAACGTCGCAATTGCCCTGGCCGATGCAGGAGCTAAAGTGGGGCTCCTGGACGCCGATATCTATGGCCCCAATATCCCTACAATGATGGGGGCCCACGGCCAGCCCGAAGGCTCTGGAGAGAAGATCGTCCCCCTGGAGAGCTACGGCGTCAAGCTCATGTCCCTGGGCTTCTTCCTGGGGGAGGATACGCCCGTCATCTGGCGGGGGCCCATGGTGATGCGGGCGATACAGCAGCTCCTGGGGGAGGTCGAGTGGGGGGAGCTGGACTACCTGATCATAGATCTACCTCCCGGTACCGGGGACGCCCAGCTGACCATCAGCCAGTCCATACCCCTGACGGGCGCTGTGATCGTTACTACCCCCCAGGACGTGGCGCTGGAGGATGCCATGAAGGGCCTCGTGATGTTCCAGAGGATGAACATCCCCATCCTGGGGATCGTGGAGAATATGAGCTACTTCCTCTGCCCCCACTGCCAGAAGAGCACCGATATCTTCGGCCACGGGGGCGGGGAGAGGGCCTCCAAGAGGTTCGGGGTCCCCTTCCTGGGCGAGATACCCCTGGATATCAAGATAAGGGTTGGGGGGGATGAAGGTAGGCCCATAGTGAAGGCCGATCCCGCCTCGCCCCACGCAGAGGCCTTCAGGAAGATAGCTTCGGCGCTGGCTGCCAGGGTGAGCCAGCTGGCCGTGAAGGCCGAATAGTCGGACCTTTCACCGCCCACGGCCTATCTTCCTGCTCTTGAACCTCGCCCGTAGCCTCTCCCCTGACCAGTCGAACTCCGGGACCCGGCGGCTCTTCCCCATGGCCTTCTCCCGGAGGGCGTGGGCCACGATGGGCAGGGCTATGGTGGCGTCCACGAAGCACTGGACCTTCCTGGCCACGGGGTCTATCTTCCCCCAGGAGACGGCCTCCTCGAAGGTGCAGCCGCTCAGGCCGCCCCAGTGGGGGGCATCTGTGGTGAACTGGATCGCGTATTCGTGCCCGCCCAGGTCGAGACCCAGGATGGAGGTGATCACCTCGGTCTGCTGGATGAAGTTCTTGGGCACCCCGCCTCCCACGTATACTACCCCGGTCCTCTTGGCCTCCTCCACGATCTGGGTGATCTCGTCCACGTCCTTCATGGGACTGACGTTTATCCGCAACCCTTTCCTCCTGGCTATCATCAGCCCTATGCCTATGGAACTGTCTCCCAGGGCCGGGACGAAGACCGGGACTTTCCCCCGGGCCGCCGAGACCACGATGGAGTTCTTGTCCCCGCCCCGCCTTGCCACCTCCAGGCCGAAGAGGTGCATGAACTCCCGGGAGGAGTACTCCTTCTCGGGATCGAGGGTCTTGGCGAACTGGGCCACCAGCCTGTCGGTCTCCCGGAACTTGGCCTCGAGGCCGAAGACATCGTACATGCGGTCTATGCCGTGCCTGAAGAGGTCCTCATCGTCAGCCAGGGCGGAGCCCATATAGTGTTTCGTGCCCAGGGCCTCGGCGGTGTCATGGAAGAGGTTCGCCCCGGTACTCACGACGCAGTCCACGAGGCGCTCCCTCACCAGGAAAGCTATGACCTTCCGCATCCCTGCGGGAACCATGGCACCGCTCAGCCCCAGGAAGATCGCCAGCTCCCGCTCCTTCAGCATCTCGGCCCAGGCCTCCACCGCCTCCCCCAGCTTCCTCCCCTGGAAGCCGGTGTACCGCATGGCGTCTACGAGGTCCGATATCCGCCTCTCCTTCACCTCGATGGGCCTCGTGGGGCTCTTCAGGTACCCGGGCTCCTTTGCCATGACCAAGTTGCCGCTACCCTCCAATAAAAATTTATCCTTTCGATGCAGAGAGGGGTCTGATGGAGATCGACGGCTCCTACGGCGAGGGCGGCGGCCAGATCCTGAGGACGTCCATAGCCCTCTCGGCCCTCCTCGGGGAGCCTGTGAAGATAACCAACATAAGGAAGGCGAGGCCGCGGCCGGGGCTGGCCCAGCAGCACCGCGTAGGGATCGAGGCCCTGGGGAGGCTCTCGGGGGCCGAGGTGAAGGGGCTGGAGATGGGCTCCCAGGTGGTGGAGTTCTCGCCCAAGGACCTGATGCCGGGGAGGTACGAGATCGACATAGGAACTGCCGGCTCTATATCCCTCCTCCTCCAGGGGCTGATGCTCCCGGCGGCCTTCGCCGGGGGGAGGGTGGAGTTCTCCATAATTGGTGGGACTGACGTGAAGTGGTCCCCCACCATAGACTACCTGAGGAACGTCCTGGTCCCCGTCCTGGAGAGGATGGGCTACGGGGCCACCATCCAGGTGGCCAATAGGGGCTACTACCCTAAGGGGGGAGGGAGGGTTGTGGTATCGGTAGAGCCCGTAGGAGCCCTCGAGGCAGCCATGCTCGTGGAAAGGGGCCCCCTCAGTTCCGTGAAGGGGATCTCCCACTCCCTCAACCTCCCGGGCCACATCGTGGAGCGCCAGGCCAGGGCTGCGAAGGAGGCCCTCACAGGCTACCCCTGCGAGATCGCCCTGGAGGCCTCCAGGGACCATTCCCGGGGCACGGGCATAACCCTCTGGGCCGAGTACGAGAAGACGGTATTGGGGGCCAGCGCCCTGGGGGAGGTGGGGAAGCCGGCCGAGAGGGTGGGTGAGGAGGCGGCCCAGAGGCTCCTGAGGGAGGTCCTGGGGCCCGGCGTCCTGGACGTCTACATGGGGGACCAGATACTTCCCTATCTGGCCGTGGCCCAGGGCAGGTCGGAGGTCCTATTGAGGGAGATGACCAACCACACCAAGTCGAACATCTACGTGGTGGAGAGGCTGTTGGGAGTGAAGTTCGAGGTGAGGGAGGAAGGGAGGGGTTACCGGGTGGGGGTCGAGGGGCTGGGATTCAAGCCTTCCTGAGGGCCACCAGCGTCTCCATGAGCTCCTCGACCCCGTCCTTTGTGAGGGCCGAGCACCGACGGACCTCCCTGCCGAGGCGGGCCTGGAATTTCTCTATCTCCTCCCCCTCCAGGAGGTCCGCCTTGCTGACCACCGGTATCACCTCGGTATCGAAGGCCTCCGAGACCTCCCTGAAGATCCCTATCTGCTCCTCCACCGGGTAGCCTGAGGACCCGGAGAGGTCGAAGAGGAAGAGGACCGCGTCCGCCAGGTGCTTCAGGGCGAGCACAGCCTGCCTCTCCGCCGTGCTCCGCCTCTCCAGGGACCTGTCCAGGAGCCCCGGTGTATCGATCACCTGGTACCGTAGGTGCCTGCGCTCGAAATACCCCAGCATGATGCTCTGGGTGGTGAAGGGATAGCTCTCCACCCTCGGCCTGGCCGTGGTCATGGCCCTGAGGAGGCTCGACTTCCCCACGTTGGGGGCGCCGGCTATGACCACGGTGAAGGTCTCCTCCGGGGTCGGGAGGTTCTTCAGCTTCTCCCGGGCCTCTGCCAGGAATTGGAGGTCCCCGGAGACCTGCTTCAGGATGGAGGCCAGCCTGCCGTAGAAGCCCCTCCTCTGGGCCTGGGGCTCCTCGGGGGTCCTGGAGGTCCTGATCCTCCTCAGGTAATCCCCCTCCAGCCGCAGGGTTGTATCGGAGACCCACTGGAGGGCCCCCAGGGACTTCCTCATCCTGTCCCTGTCCACGATGGTCCCTATGAGCTCCTTGTAGAAGGGCGGGAGGTTCTCCAGGCTGGGGATCCTCTTTATCACCTTCACCAGGGTGGACCTGACGGCCCTGGAAGCGGCCTTGACCTTGAGGGCCTCCCTCCTCTTACTCCTCTCCCTGGCACCCCTACCGGTGGCTTTCCTGGACTCCTTCTCTGCCCTCCGGAAGGCTATCCCCAACAGCTCCTGAGGGGTGGGGATGGGGGGGACCCTCTTGAAGTCCAAGCTACTCCCCCAGGGCCCAGAAAGGGTTCCCCTTCCTCTTGACCTTCTTCACTTCCTCGAAGGCCTCGGCCTCGTCTACCGACAGGTAATCTCTGAACTTGGCCTCCAGAAGCTTCGCTTCCGGCTCCGATAGCTCCACCAGGAGCACATCACCCTCCAGGATCTGCCTCCCCACCGTGGGCCCCCCGATGGCCATGGCCACCTGCATCCCCCTCTTCGCCTCCCCTATGTTCTCATTCCTGTCCTGGAGGCCCTTCACCTGGCCCACGGCCGTCCCATCCTCCTTCATCATCTTGCAGTTGGTCCTCAGGGTCCCCGAGAGTATCTCAATCCCGACAATGGCGGGCTTGCTCGTCCTGAAGACGTAGCCTGGGATGATCCGTATCCGCGCGGGCCTGGGGAGCCTCTCGAACTCCCGCTTCTTCTCCGTCTCGAAGGCCTCCAGGACCCACTTCTTGTAGTCGTCCACGAGCTGGTAGGTGACCTCGCTGCTCAGGATCTGGATCCCCGTCTCCCTTGCCCTCTCCTCCGCGTCCTTCAGGGACTTGACGTTGAACGCAAGGATGGCACCCCTCGTGGGGGCCTCGGCGCGGACCGTCTCGGCCTCGATCACGTCCCTCCTGGATATATCCCCCACGTCCGCCATCCTGATGGGGATATTCTCGGCCTTGAGCATGTGGACCAGCGCCTCCAGGGCGCCGAGGGTGTCAGCCTTCACTATCACCCCCGCCTTCTCGGTCTCTATCCGGACCTCCTCCATCTCGGCCTGGACCTCGGCCCTGGCCTTCTCTGGGTCCGGACCCCCCCTCAGGGGGGTGCCTGCCATGGCGCCCTCGAGGTTGGGGCCCGAGATCTTCACCCCGCAGGAGGCGCTGGCCTCTTTTATGGCGTCGAACTTGAACCTGGGGTCCCGGATCTCGTCCAGGGGCTTGGGCTTGAGGAGGGAGCGGACCTTCGTCACTATGGGCCCCTTCTTTCCCCCGGCCACGATGGTATCGCCCCTCCTTATCATCCCATCGTATATGATCACGTCCAGGGTGACGCCCAGTCCCACCTCCTCCTTCACCTCCAGGATGGTGCCCTTTGCCGGCCCCGTCACCTCGACCTCCAGCTCCTTCTCCAGGAACCTCTGGGCCAGGCCCATGAGGAGCATGAGGAGGTCCGGTATCCCCTCACCAGTCAAGG
>JBBSVP010000008.1:0-1457 GCA_038046745.1 Candidatus Hydrothermarchaeota archaeon | reverse complement strand
TCCTCAAGACCTCGCCCATGGTCATGTCCTTGTGGATCATCAGAATATCATCCTGTACATAACGTAGGCAAATAAAATGGCTCCCAGGAGGAAGATCCCCCCGCCGGCAGCGGTGAGGGCCGCATACCGGAGGAGGATGCCCGCACCCAGGGCTATAACCCCCAGGTTGAAGACCCAGAACTGGACTTCCGCCGACCTGGGCCCGTAGAGCTCCTTCATCGTGGGCACCTCCTCCAGCCCCAGCTTGGGGCCGTACCTCTCCACCCAGACGAGCATCGGTAGGATGTGGTACATCGCCCCCACGATGGTGATGGAGACCCACCCCAAGAGGGCCACATGGGCGTGGGCTGATTTGAGGGCGAGGGGCACCACCCCAAGGGCCATGAGGAGGCCCAGGGTCACTGCGGCCAGGAGATAGAGGACCGAGGCCACGAAGTATTTGACGCTTATATCCAGGCCTCTCCAGCCATGGAGGGTGGGGCCTATAGTGGCCAGCATAGATCCGGCGAAGATGAGGGCGCCGATGGCAAATACAACCCCTGCCAGGGCCACATACCCGTAAGCCCCAGTCCAGAAACCTGCCATGATCCCCAGTACCCCTGCGTTGAGGAGGTAGAAGACCGACCGGCCCAGTCCCTCGCCCCGCAGCTCCTTGAGGGCCAGCATGGGGACCATCTGGTACATGGCCCCCACGATGGTGAGGGAGATGAAGCCCGCGCCCGCCAGGTGGGCATGGATGGAGATGGGCCTCGCGCCCCACCAGATTCCCAGGGCCATGAGGAGGCCGAAGGCAACGGCGGCCAGGTAGTAGAGGAGGGCGGCGGAGAAGAACTTCAGGCTCAGGGTGAGGCGTTCCCAGGAGCCTATGGTGCCGAAGACGAGGTAGAGGAAGAGGAGGGAGGCCAAGAGGACGATACCAGCGGCGAAGGGCAGGAGAGTCCAGTCGCCCAGGAGGAAGGCCAAGAAGAGGGCCAGCAGGCCTAGGTTCATGAGATAAAACTGCCCTTCCGCTAGGGTCTTGGACGGGAGCTCCCGGCCCGTCAGGGTAGGGACGATCTGGTGCATGCCCCCCATGATGGTGAGGGAGACCCAGCCCAAGAGGGCTAGGTGGGTGTGGGCCGGATAAGGATACTGGACTCCCAGGAGGAGGGCCAGGCCCAAGGCCGAAGCTACTAAGAAGTAAAAGATGGCAGTAGCGAAGAACCTTACGGTGAGGTTCATGCTACATGCTCTTCAACATCTCGTTCAGCTGTCTCTCCTGGATATGGCCCCGCACCGTGACACTGACCTCTCTCACGCCTTCTATTCCCCTGAGGCCCTTCTTTATGGCCCCCGCCAGTTGGATGCCCATGGGACAGAAGGAGGACGTGGGGGTGAAGGTTAGGGAGACCGAGCCCCCGGAAATCTTCAGGTCGGAGATCAGGTTCATGTCGTAGACGCTAGTGTTCGTGTGGGGG
>JBBSVP010000007.1:0-12254 GCA_038046745.1 Candidatus Hydrothermarchaeota archaeon | reverse complement strand
GGATCGCATCATCCCTCAGCTTCCCTGCTAGGGGCACTTTCCCCAGGTCCACCTCCAGGCCCACGGAACCGGCGAAGGCCATCTCCGCCGCCGCCACGCCCAATCCGCCCTCCGAGAGGTCGTGGCAGGCCCTGACGAGGCCCATGTCCATCGCTTTTATCAAGGCCTCGAAGAGGCCCCGGGCCTCCTCCGGGTAGACCCTGGGCACGTTCTTTCCCGTATGACCCTTTATCTTGTAGTAGTGGGACCCCCCAAGCTCGTCGCGGGTGGTCCCGAGGACGTAGAGCCTGTGGCCGGGTCCTTTCAGGTCCATGGAAACGGCCCGCCTGACGTCAGGCATTATCCCCAGGGCCGAGATCAGGAGGGTGGGGGTCACTGGACCCAGGGGAGATTCATTATAGAGGCTGTCCTTGCCTGAGATGAAGGGGGTGCCGTAGGCCAGGGCCGTGTCTGAGCACCCCTTGGCCGCTCTCACCAGCTGCCCCAGGACCTCGGGCCTCTCGGGGTTCCCGAAGCAGAAGTTGTCCAGGAGGGCCACCCGCCGCCCGCCAACCGCCGTGTTATTGCGGATCGCCTCGTCGACGGCGGCGGCCGCCATCCAGTAGGGATCTATCTTCCCGTACTCGGGGTTGAGGCCGTTGGAGAGGACGGCCCCCTTCCAGGAGTCGTGGAGGGGCCTAAGGACCGCCGCGTCCCCTGGACCAAGTCCCTGGATGGGCTTCAACACCGTCGCGGCCCTGACCTCGTGGTCGTAGGTCCTTATGATGCTCTCCCGGCTGGCCACGTTGGGCGAGCCCAGGATAGTCAGGAGGTCCCCGCCCAGGTCCTTGTCCATGGGGAAGGAGGGCTCCTCCAGCCGAGGCGGCTTCCACTCCGCCCTCCTGGCCACCTTGGGGCAGCCTCGGAAGAGGAAGGCCAGATCGAGATCAGCCACCTCCTCCCCCCGATAGAGGACCCGGAGCCTGCCTCCAGGGACGAACTCCCCTACGGGGGTAGCCTCCACCTCCTCCTCGGCGAAGAGCTCCATGACTTTCTCCAGATTTGCATTGGGGACTGCCAGGAGCATCCGCTCCTGGGACTCCGAGACCCAGACCTCCCAGGGCCTCATCTCGGGGTACTTTAGGGGGACCCTCTCCAGATGGACCAGGGCGCCCAGCCCGGCACTGTGGGCCATCTCGCCCACGGCAGAAGAGAGACCACCGCCCCCCAGGTCCGTTATGGCGGAACCCAGTCCCAGGTCCCTCACCCTCAGGATACCGCGCTTGATCTTCTCCTCCTCTATGGGGTCCCCTATCTGGACCGCCGTGGCCGAGACCTCCTCGCTCCGTTCATGGAGCTCGGCCGAGGCGAAGGTGACGCCGTGGACCCCGTCCCTCCCGGTCTTGCCGCCCACCAGCAGGATGGCGTCACCGGGCTTGGGGCTCCTGGCATATCTGCCCTTGGGCACCAGCCCGAGGGTCCCGCAGAAGACCAGCGGATTTCCAATATAGCTCCTGTCGAAGTATATGGCCCCGTTGACCGTCGGGATACCCATGTTGTTGCCGTAGGTGCCTATCCCCGCCACCACGTAGCTGTGGATGAAGCGGGGGTGCTTGACCCCGGGCGGGAGCTCCTCGTAGGGGAGGTCCAGAGGGCCGAAGCAGAGGATGTCCGTGTTGGCGATGGGCTCCCCCCAGACCCCCAGGATGTCCCTGATCACACCGCCCACCCCGGTGGCCGCGCCGCCGAAGGGCTCCACGGCCGAGGGGTGGTTGTGGGTCTCCACCTTGAAGGCCAGGGCCATCTCCCCTTCGAAGTCCACTAACCCGGCATTGTCCTCGAAGACCGAGAAGCACCACCCCGGCCTGAGCTTGGAGGTAACCCCCGCTATGGTATCCTTGAAGAGCTCTATGACCTCCCCATCGAGCTCGATCCTCCCCTTGAAGGTCTTGTGAATGCAGTGCTCGGACCATGTCTGGGCGAATGTCTCCAGCTCAACGTCCGTGGGCTCCCTCCCACCGGCCCTGAAGTGGTCCCTTATGGTACCCATCTCCTCCCGGCTGAGGGAGAGCTGCCTCTCCCTGCTCGTCCTGAGAAGCTCCTCCTCCCCCAGGGAAGTCAGGGGTACCTCGAGTCTGGCTGGGGGGCTACTCATCCTCCCCTTCTATCCCCCTTATGGTGTAGTCCTGGCTGACGGGGTTGGCCAGGAGGCGGCGGCAGATCTCCTCCACATCCCCCCTGGAGAAGTTGCCTTTTATCAGGTAGACCTTGGCGGTGGAGACCTCTTCGACCCCGCCGAAGCCCAGGGCCTTGAGCCCCTTCAGGGCGGACTCTCCCTCCGAGTCCTGGACTCCCCGCTTGTAAGAGATCCTGACCTCCCAGAGCATATTATCTCTAGATAGAGGAATGTTAACGTATATAATACCAGGACGCCACCCGGGTCTCCGAGGCGATGCGCCGGCTCAGCTCCCAGAGCTCCCCAGGGGTCATGCCCTCCTCGGCCCTGACCTGGGCCCAGGCCCCTCCGGCAGCCAGGGAATGGAAGACGCCCTCCAGAGCTAGACGCTCCATGATGGGGAGGTCCGCCTCTTCCCTCACCCAGGAGGCGGGGGTGTAGTATACCCCGGTGCCTATATCCCCGTTCACCACGGCCCGGTCGCTGTACTGGCCGGAGTCCAGCCTAGCCAGGCGGCCGGCCACGCTCCCGTCGGTGCACTGTATCAGGGCCCACGGGAGGCCGGTCTCCCGGGCCCACTCCCCCAGGGTATCATGGATATAAGTCAGGACCTTCTCCCCCATCCGCAGGGCCGACTTTGTCTCGTGGAGCCCCTGTCCCAGGTGGGCCTTGAGCATCTCGTTCAGCCCCAGATAGCCCACCAGATTGGAAGCGGTCTCCATGGGATAATAGATCCCTCCATCCAGCTTCTGGGCCAGGAAGGGGAGGAGACCATCATCCAGCCTCCTGGTCATGATCTCGCGCTTCACCATGGCCACCTCCCTGGCCAAGGAGAGGCGCTCCTTCAAGGCCTGGAAGAGCTTCCCGTCATCCCCCCCGGCCTCGTAGGCAACCCTGGGGAGGTTTATGGTAACGGTCTGGAGGCCCCCTGCCCGCCATATCCCCTCCTCTATGAACAAACCACCGCACCGGACCTCGCCTCCCGCCCTTTCGTGGCTGAGGTTGAGGAAGAGGGCCCCAGACCCGTGAGCCCGCTCCATGAACTCGCCGTATCCCTCCTTCCTCAGGTCCTCTTTCCTGAGCTTCAGGTTGAGCCTTGGACTCCCCGGAGTCCATACATCCACCAGGGCCCTGGCGAAGAGCCTCGCCTCCTCCTCGAAATCCCCGTAGGTCCCCCCCAGCCTCCCGCCAGGGCCTACGGCCGGTACTCCGGCCAGGGGTTGGGGTACCCCGTACTCGAGGCCCAGGTCCCAGGGCCCGGAGGCTGCCCTGCCTGCCTCGAAGAAGAAGAGCTTAGCCAGCTCTTCCAGTCTATCGTTGTCCAGCCCCCGGAGGTAGGGGGCAAGGAAGACGTTGAGGAAATCCATAGACTGGGTCCCGGAGAGGTTCTTCTGGGCTATCCTGAGGGATCCGACGGCATGGAGGATGGCCACCTCCGCCCTCTCAGCAGGCCCCTCTGCAGAAGGGCCCAGGAGGCCCTTTTGGAGGAAGAACCTCAGGTCGTGGTAGAGAGAGGAAGGGCGGGTCGGGAAGTACTCCAGGTCATGGATATAGATCTCACCCCGCATGTGGGCGTCGGCCAGGTGGAGGGGGAGGGCCTTGAGGAGCGCGTATTCTCGTAGGATGGAGCCCGCCATCTGCCGGTATATCCCCTCTGGGTCCCGGTGCCCTTCCAGCCCCTCGATGGTCCTGTGGGCATCGTAGATGGGCATCCCAAGACGGGTATAATTGGCCCTGGCCTCCTCGAAGCCGTGCTCCAGGAGCTTGACGTTCACTATCTCCCTGATCAGGGGGGCAGAGACGAAGTCGATCTTCAGCCTCCTCAGCTCCTCCTCGCTCTCCTTCGCCGCCACCTCGGCCAGCTCCCGGGGGAGGCCAGTCTCCTTCACCAGGGAGGCTACGATCCGTTTCCTCTCGAAGGGCTCTATGGTATTCTGGGAGGTCCTGACGAGCATCGAGCGATAACGTTTGTAGCGCTCGGCGGCCTCGGGACTCTTCTTGTATAGGATCCCCAGGGTGGTGGTCTCTATATCCCGCGTGGTCATGCCGTCATAGGTCCTCTTGGAGACCTCCAGGGCCACCTCTGCAGCCGTCCAGAAATCTATCCCAGCCTCCACGCACCCTTGGGTGACGACGTTGGGATCGAAGGGCTCCACATCCCCCGAGGCCTTAACTATCCTCAAGATATAACCTCCTCAGGTCGAACCTTTGGACCCCTATCTCCCCGTCATCCTTAAAAAATCTTTCGAGATAAATTAGCTAATCTAACCCCTATAGCGGGTTTGGTTAGGAAACTCAAAGAGCTCTATGGACTGGAAGGACCGCCGGGGCGCTTAGAGCTCCTAACCGCTCAACCCCTCCAGGTGGTGTGGGCTATATACTTTCTCGCAGCCCCTGCCAGGGCCCCCATCTCCTCGTCGGTCTGAGGTTTCAGGTCTTTCAGCCCTGGGTCGAGGGTGGTGTAAGGCCGAAATCTCTGGAGTACATACCTATCGGCCCCTCTTATATCCTGGGCCATCTCCTCCACCCACTCCCTGGTGTGGAGGCCCGGGACCAGGGTGGAACGGAACTCGTAGGGCACCCCCGAGGCCATAATCAGGCCCACGCTCCTCTTTATGGCGGGGAGGAAGGCCCTCGCTTCCTCTCCTCCGACCCTCGTGTAGCACTCCTCCCGGAGGGGGGCCTTGAGGTCCATGGCTATATAACTCAGGAGTCCTTCCTCCAGCAGGTCCGCCAGGGCCCGGGGGTCGGTGCCGTTGGTGTCCAGCTTCACCCCCATCCCCAGTGCCCTTATCCTGCGGCAGAAGTCAGGAAGGTCTTCCTGGAGGGTGGGCTCCCCGCCCGTGATGCAGACACCGTCGATGAAGTCCGAGTGCTCCCTGAGGAAGGCGAAGACCTCCTCCTCGGGGACCGGCTCGAGGCCCTCGGGGTGGAGGACGAGCTCGTGGTTGTAGCAGAAGATGCACCTCAGGTTGCAGCCGGGGGTGAATACCACCGCGGCGATCTTCCCGTCCCAGTCCACCAGGCTGGTGTCGATGAAGCCTCGTATGTCCATGCTAGAAGGTGCAGACGACGCCGGGGCAGCCCCCCGAGTACTCGGAGTCGACGCGGACGTGCTCCACCTCCACCTCCTTCTCCACGCTGCCTATGTAGAGCACCTGGGGCTTGGACCCGTACCTGTAGACCGTCGTCCCCTTGCACCGTAGCCTGTAGGCCATGAGATAGGCATCCCGCACGTCCTCCAGGGTGGCGTTCTGGGGTAGGTTGACGGTCTTGGAGACGGCGTTCTCAGTATACTTCTGGAAGGCCGCCTGCATCCTTATGTGCCACTGGGGCTCTATGTCCAGGGCCGTCACGAAGACCCTCTGGACGTCCTCAGGGACCTGCTCCATGCCCCTGACAGAGCCACGCTTAGAGATCTCCGTCATCAGCTCCCGGCTGTAGAAGCCCCTGCCTTCGGCAGCCTCCTCAAAGAGAGGGTTCACCTCCAGGAGCTGGGCCCCTTCCAGGATGGACCTTATGTAGGATATGGCGAAGAGTGGCTCTATCCCGCTGACGCAACCGGCGATGATGCTTATGGTACCTGTGGGGGCCACGGTGGTGAGGGTGGCATTCCTCCTGGCTTTGGACCCCTTCTTCTTCCAGACGCTCCTCTCGAAGTTGGGGAAGGGGCCCCTCTCCTCGGCCAGCTCCATCGACTTCTCCTGGGCCGCCTCGGAGACGAAGCGCATCACCTCCTCGGCCCTGGCCAGGGCCCCCTCGGAGTCGTAGGGGATGCCGAGCCTTATCAGGAGTTCTGCGAAGCCCATCACCCCTATCCCGATCTTCCGGTTCGCCTTGGTGGCCTCCTCGATCTCCTTGAGCGGGTATTTATTGACATCTATCCCGTTGTCCAGGAAGTGGACCCCCAGCCTCACCACCTCCCTCAGACGGTCCCAGTCTATCTCCCCGTCCTTGAACATCTTGGCGAGATTGACGGACCCGAGGTTGCAGGACTCGTAGGGGAGGAGGGGCTGCTCCCCGCAGGGGTTTGTGGACTCGATGGGCCCCTCCTCTGGGGTGGGGTTGTGCCTGTTTATCTCATCGATGAAGATCATCCCGGGGTCCCCCGTCAGCCAGGCGTTAGCCACGATCAGGTCGAAGACGTCCCTGGCGCCGACCCGCTGGACCGCCTTCCCTGTCCTCGGATTGACGAGGTCGTAGTCGCCCCCCTCCTTCACGGCCTTCATGAAGGCGTCCGTCACCGTCACCGAGATGTTGAAGTTGAGGAGGAAGCCCTCCTTGGCCTTGCAGGTGATGAACTCCACGACGTCAGGGTGGTCTATCCTCAGGATGCCCATGTTGGCCCCCCTCCTCCTCCCCCCCTGCTTTATCACCTCCGTGGCCATGTCAAAGATCCGCATGAAGGAGATGGGGCCCGAGGCCACGCCCTTGGTGGAGCCCACCACGTCCCCCCGGGGCCTGAGCTGGGAGAAGGAGAAGCCCGTCCCGCCGCCGGACTTGTGGATCATGGCCATGTACTTCAGGGCGTCGAAGATCCCCTCGATGGAGTCAGGTACCGGGAGGACGAAGCAGGCCGAGAGCTGCCCTATGTCAGTACCGGCGTTCATCAGCGTCGGGGAGTTGGGTAGGAACTCCAGGTTGCACATGATCCTGTAGAAGTGCTCCTCCATGACCTCCGGGTCTTTACCGTAGAGGGCTTCTGCTCCAGCCACCGCCTTCGCGACCCTCCGGAACATCTGGGCCGGGGTCTCTACGACCTTCCCCTCCTCGTCCTTCAGCAGGTAGCGCGTTCTGAGAACCTTGACGGCATTCACCGTGAGCTTGAGCTCGTCCTCGACGTCGAAGGCCCTCTTCGCCCCCCTCACCTCGGTCCTCTTCTGCCGGTAGAGGATGTAGGCCTTCGCCACCCTGTCGAACCCCTCCCGCATCAGTGTTTTTTCAACCACGTCCTGGATGTCCTCGACACTAGGAGTTACGCTGTCGAAGTGCGCCTCGAGCCCCTTGACCACGACACCAGCCAGTCTCTCCGCCTCCCTCCCGTCCCTCTCCCCCACGGCCACCAAGGCCTTCTCTATGGCCCTGGCTATCTTCCCTGGGTCGAAGCCCACCACCCTGCCGTCGCGCTTCCGGACCTTGGAGACCATCTCACCCTTCCCTGAGACGCCTCAATATATCCTCACCATCAGGGACGACTCCGCGCCATGATGCGACCTCTTCCCCCCTCCCATCCACCAGGACGGCCGTTGGGGTGGCCATGACCTGGTAGAAGGCGGCCTCGGCCCTCCCTTCCAGCTCCCCCATATCTATGTACTCCACCTCCAGCCCCTCCCCCCGGAGCCCTTCGCAGAGAGCCTTCGCTGGGATGCAGGTGGCGCAGTTCCTCCTCCAGAAGAGCTTCAGGCGCATCACCTAGTAATACGCCGCGGAGATATATCTATCTTTTTCAGAGCCCCCGGAAGTGCTGTTCGTCCCTGGCCTTGCGGTCCCTGAGTTCTCCGAGCTTGCCCTTGTTCCAGCCGTGGACCTTCGAGAAGAAGCCCGTCACCCGGGTCATCATCTCGATGTTCGCAGAGCCGCAGCATGGGCACTTGGCATCCTCTATATTTCCAGTCTTCTCCTTATCCATCATCATCACCTCACTCATATAGGCAGGCCCCTCACCGTCTTCCCGCAGTCGAGGCAGGAGGTGAACTCGGGGCTGAAGGCTATCTGGTCGTTCAAGGTATTCCTGAAGGTCTTCACGACGAAGTTCGCTATGGAGGCGGGGTCCGGCCTCGCCTCCCCCAGCCAGATGTGGGAGAGGGAGCCGGCGTGGATCATCGGGTGGAATAATCCTTCTTTCTTAACCCGCTCGATGGGGCTCATCCTAACCCCCACGTTCAGGTAGGTGGAGTTGGTGTAGTAGACCTCGCTCCTGTCCATCCTACCCTTGATGACCTCCGCTGCCTGGGCCGGGTAGTGCTGCATGTCCAGCTTTGCCATCCTGTAAGCAGTGGATTCCGCCGGCGTCTGCTCTAGGACGAAGCGCATACCGTACTCCTGGGAGAGGCGCTCCGCCTCCTTCTCCATGAAGGCGATGACCTTGAGGCCGAACTTGAGGGCTTCACTCGATTCGTGCAACTCCTCGCCAGTGTGGTACTCCACCATTTCATTGAGGCCGAGCATCCCGAAGAGGAAGGTGACCCTGTGCATACGGTAGTAGGGCTCCCCATCCAGGGTCATGGCCAGGAGGTTCAAGGGGCCGTGCCCCTTCATGTCGAGAAGGGATTTGATAAAGTCTCTCTTGGCTACGTGGGCATCAGCAGCCAGCTTCATCCTATCTCCCAGAGTCTCGAAGAGCCGCGCCTCGTCCCCGGCGGCCTCGTAGGCTATTCTCGGTAAATTCATGGTGACGTTCTGCATGGCGCTGTATCTCATCTTCCAGGGGGTCTTGGCGTCCTCGAAGTCCGAGGCCTCCAGCTTGAAGGCGAGACGGCAGCACTCGCTGATCTTGGCCGTATCGCCCCTGTCGAAGACGTAGTAGGTGTTCCCCCTCTCGGAGGAGACATGGGCCGCAAGGTTGAGGAACTCCTCATGCCCCGGGGTCCGGAAGAACTCCTCCGTTATATGGAGCTGGGGCTTGGGGAAGAAGAAGGGGCGCCCGGCGCCGTCCCCCTCCAGGTAGATGCGGAAGAGGGCCTCGGCGAACCTCTGGGCCTCGGGGAGGTACTCTTCGTAGCTCTTTCCTGTGAATGAACCCCCAGGCCCTATGGCTGGAACACCGCGGAAGTGCTTGGGGACCTCCCAGTAGAGGTTCAGGTCCGAGAAGATGGATTGGCCGCCCCTGGCCACGGCCTGCTGGGCGAACTCGAAGACGAGGATCTGGGCCAGCTGCTCCATCCTCCTGTCGTCCACGCCGACCAGGTAGGGGGCGAAGAAGAGATTCACGGCATCCCAGCCTATGGCCCCGGCGAAGGTCCCCTGGAGGGCCGCCGAGAACTTTATCATCTGCCCTATGAGCACCTCCGGGTGCTTGGCAGGCCTGGCGATGGAGATCGCATTCGGAAGATTGAGGCCGAACCTCTTGACGTATTCCAGCGAATTGCCGGAGCAGTAGGGGCGGTCTATCATCCCCAGGTCATGGAGATGGATATCACCCCTCTCGTGGGCCAGGGCTATCTCGGGGCTGAAGACCTTGAGGAGGGCGTACTGCTTCTTTATGGCCTCGGCCAAGGAGAGGTTCGTGGCCTCGGGACCGTGGGGGACGTTGGCGTTCTCCCTGTTCCTGCTGATCATGATCTCCTCGGCGTCGAACATTGGGAGACCGAGCCTGGTGTAGAGTTTCCTCTCCGTCTCAAGGCGCCTCTCGATCAGCTTCTCGTTCACCACCTCCCTGATGAGGGGGCCGGTGATGAACCGTATCTTGGAGCCCAGGACGACCTCCTCCACCTCGAGGCTTATCTCCTCCGCCGCCTTCCTATCGAGCCCTGTTTCCCTGACCAGCGAATCGGCTATCCTAGCCCTGTCCCACATCAGGACATTCCCCTGGGAGACCTTGACGAAGAGCGAGAGGTCCGTAGAGTCTTTGGGCCTCGCTTCTAACTCCCTGACAACCCCGGATTCTGGAACGACCATCACAAATCCCCTCTTTCCACTTCTCAAACCCGGAACATGTCCGAAATCCTTAAAATTTCGAATAGATATTCAGGATTTTGCTCAAAGAATTAGTGTACATGGAGGCTTATATAGCTTTCGAAACATTTTTATTAACCGGAAGTGGAAGAAACAGTAGAGTTACAAACTACCCCCCCATCCCTACGGAGGGGGCCTGGTCCCAGGTTAGGAAAACTAACTCGGCGACGGAGAAGGCCCCCGCATCTCTAAGAGAAGGGGGGGAGGAGGCCCGGATGGACGAGGTGGATCGGAAGATATTGGAGGTCCTCCAGAGGAACGCCCGGACGACCTATAAGGAGATCGCCCAGCAGGTGCGGATCTCGGACGTGGCGGTCCATAAGAGGATAAGGAGGCTGGAGGGGGTAGTGAGGAGCTTCACCGTCCTCCTGGATCAGAAGGCCTACGGGAAGGAGATTACGGCCATCCTCGCGGTGCGGTGTGAGACGGGGTCCACTGGCGTGGTTGCGAAGGAGATGGCGGAGCTGGAGGACGTGACGGAGGTCTACACCACCGTGGGGGAGTACGATGTCATCTCGAAGGTCAGGACGCGGGACATGAAGAGCCTGAAGGAGCTGGTCGAGAAGGGGCTATCCCGGATAAAGGGGATCAACGAGGTGAGGACGAGCATCGTCTTCGAGTGCTACAAAGAGAAGGTCAATTTGGTCCTGTAAAGGAGGTGCGGAGCCCGCGGGAGGAAGAGAACTCCCGCGGGATCGGAGGTTTCACCATGGCACTTATTTGCCACTCTACCATTAAAATCTTTAGTACTTAAGCTTTTTTTTGAAAGAAAATTTACTTATGTTGAAAATTAATTCAAAAAAACTATGGTGGAGGCAGGGGAGGCTCCCCCTCCAGCTGCATCCCCATTCGGAACTCCTGGGGGGTGATGAGGAGGAGCTGGGGCTCGAACCTCTCCAGAAAATGTTCTATCGTCAGTCCCCCCATAAGGCGCATCTTCTCTAGGTATACGAAGCGCCGGTACTTGAGGTCGCTCCTGAAGCGCCCGGCGTACGCCAGTTCCCAGCCAGCGGGGTTCTCCCTCTCCATCTCCCTGAGGATGTCGCCCCTGACCTTGCCAACGCCTCCCACCTCCACCTCCTCCGCGCCCTCCTCCCACTCTCTCTTCACCCTCTCGATCTCCTCCTCCACCACCCCCTTCTTCCAGTCCTCCAGGGGGTAGTCGAGGGCCTCGTATATCTCGGAGCCCTTGGGGGCCCACCTGGAGATATCGATCCTCTCGTGGAGGTAACCTTCCAGGAGGGCCAGGTCCACGCAGAAGGCCTCCCTCACCAGGGTGCGATATCGATCCTTATCGAGGGTCATAGGGAGTAGGCCTTCAAGGTCTTGTATATGGGCCCCTTGGGCGTGAGGGTAGACTCCTTCAGCTCCACCAGCTCTACGGCGAAGGTGCCTAAGTCCGTTGCCTGGTGGGCCAAGACGAAGGCCCTGAGCTCCTCCTTCCCCTTCGGCGACTTGACCCTCCCTATGGTCAGGTGGGGGTCGAAGGGCCTCCCCTCGGGCCTGAAGCCCAGCCTGACCAGGGCCCCCTCCAACCTCCCCTGCATCTCCAAGATCCGCTCCCTCCCCTCCGAGAAGCCCACCCACACGACCCGCATCCTACCGAGGCTCGGGAAGGCCCCAAGCCCCCTCAGCCCCCCCTGGAAAGGGGAGCAAAAGCCAAAGGCTTCTTCCATGGCCCCATATATCTCGTCCACCCTGCCTGGGTCCACCTCCCCTAGGAACTTGAGGGTGAGGTGGAGATTCTCGGATGCCACCACCTTCACCCCCGCCCCTAAGGAACCCAGCCCCTCCAGGACCTGCTCCAGCTGGGGGTTCCTCACATCGACGGCTATGAAGGAGCGCATATAGGGTACTGTTAACTTAAGGAGTATGGACATTGCGATCTTTGACTATGGCAGCCAACATGTCGTCGAGAATCTCGACCTCGTATCGAAAGAGAATGTACGGCACGTAATTCAAAAATAGTTTGAGATAACTTTATTAGGAACCAAGCCAACGAATCGTTAGGCATGAGCATTGAAGCTATTTGTACTCACGATAAGCTCGAAGAAACAGTTGTAAATTTGTTGGACCCTAGGAGGAAACCAACGAAAGTCCAGATTGTAGCTCCGATTATTACGGATTTTAAAATCCGGGGTAGTACCTTTTTAAAGAAAATCGAGTATTTGCTTAGTAGCTGTAGTGAGTTCATTTCTATAGTGGTTGTAACCAGAAAACCCATACTTAGAACAAACATGGGGGCAATAAATAAGGCGCAGGTTAAACAAAGAATGGAACTAATTGAGAAATTAGAAACTGAATTGAGTGCAATTGGAAACGTTAAGGTTCATAAAACAAAAAATAAATTACATGCAAAACTTATCTTGGTTGAAAATAGAAAAGAGAAATTGTTTTTAATAGGTAGTAGTAATTATACGCGTAG
>JBBSVP010000006.1:0-7480 GCA_038046745.1 Candidatus Hydrothermarchaeota archaeon | reverse complement strand
ATCCATGATGAGCTTCATGGCTATGACGAAGACCACCAGGGTGACGTACTTCCTCACGGACCGATGCTCCACCAGAGCGTCTATGCTCTTCCCTAAGAGGGCCACAATGGCAGCGAAGCTGAAGAGGCCTATAGACCTGGAGACGAAGATGAGAGCCAGGTTCAATGAGTTCGTGTCCACCTCTGCCTTTGCCACCTCCGTGTAGCCCACCGCCACCGCCACGACACCCAGCACTGCCGCCAGGGCATAGGTGAAGAAGGACAACTTGCCAGATATGAGGGAGTTCTTGAAATCGTCGTATATCCTCTGGATCGGCCCCTCGAGATTGAAGCCCTTGATGAAGAGGAAGACGCCTACGGACCCGACGATGAGCCTCCAGCCCTTCTCCCCCAGGAGACCCACCAGGATGAGGGTTATGGCCGGCAGCCCCAGGACGAGCCTCGTGAGCTTTGGGTCCTCCATGACATCCTTCAGGAAGTCCTGGATGACGTAGTAGGTGCTCTCGAGCTTCTCGCTCTGCTTGACCACCACCCGCCTGAGGGCTATGACATTGAACTTCGACTGTATGATGGGCATGATATACTCGTCCTCGGCCCCATCGGTCACTATGACCGCGCCGTCCACCTTGGCCCTTGCCGCCGTCTCCTCCAAT
Organism: Candidatus Hydrothermarchaeota archaeon; assembly: GCA_038046745.1. Taxonomy (GTDB): domain Archaea; phylum Hydrothermarchaeota; class Hydrothermarchaeia; order Hydrothermarchaeales; family JACQPM01; genus JACQPM01. The sequence continues at coordinate 6,828 of JBBSVP010000006.1, read as the reverse complement.
TGTCTGGAGAGCTCCGTGTCCGAGACGATCCCCACATCCTGGTCCCCCTGGAGGGTGACCACCTCCACCTCCTTCCCCTCCCTCTTGAAGGCGTCGTAGAGCCTCACGGCCTCGAAGATGGTGTTGGCATCGGTCTCCGTGGGGTCTGCCAAGGCCAGCCTGGTCGCCACATCCAGGCACCTCTCCCGCCCATAAATGGGGCCCTTCTCCCCGATCTTCATGGCGATGTCCGCATCCCTGTCGATGCAGATCACCAGGACCTTTTTGTAGTCCATCTCACACCAGGTTGAACCGCCTCAGGAGGTATATATCCTCCAGGTCCAACTTCTCCCCTTGCTTGAACTTGTCGTAGACTTCTTTGGCCTTCTCCTTCATCTCCCTCTCCGTCCTCTCTACAGACACCTTTCCAGACTCGGCCTCGCTCTTCTCGACCTCCTTGTCCAGCTCCTTCAGTCTCTGGGAGCCCCTGTCCAGCTCCTCCTTCATCTGGTCCAGGGACGGGGCTATCTCGTCCTTCTTGGCGTTCAGTTCGTCGATCTTGGCCTCGATCTCCTTAATCTTTGTCACTTCGGCCAGGAACTGCTGGTGGTACTGCTGGGACTCCTCGGAGAGCTTCAGGATGCTCTCGTGGGCCTTCCTGGAGGCCTTCCGGTGCTTGTCCATCTCCTTGGAGAACTCTATCAGGTTCTCGTAACCCTTCAGCTCGGCCTTGAGCTTCTTTATCCTGCCTACGATCTCGTCCTCTTTCTTTATCTCCAGGACGCTGGTCTGGAGCTTCCATTCGAGGGCGTTGATCTCCGTCTGGAGTATCTTGAAATCGCCTTTCGGAGCAGTCGCTTGGAGTTTCTTGTACTCGTCCATCCGGTCCTTGAGGACCTCGTTGGACTTCTCCCTCTCGATCTTGAACTGCCTCACGCCTTCGTTCAGCTCGTCCCTGGAATACCGGTATTTGTTCGCTGCCTCATTCAGGGTCCTGATCTCGTTGATGATGTCACGCTTCTTGTTCCCCAGGTCCCTGAGGATGGACCGCTTCTCTGCCACCTCCTTCCTGAGCTCCTTCACTTTGAGCTCCAGCTCGCTCCTCTCTTTCAGCAGTTCGTCCATTTCCGGTTCCCCAAGGATGTGGGGGAGAATTCCCCTTAAGTCCTTCTCCTTTACTACCACGTCAGCAACCTTTTCTAAGGCATCTGTAGGGTTAAATGCTATTGCCAATCCTGCCTTCTCGAACATACTTATATCATTTGCCCCATCACCGACTACGGCGCACTCCTTGAGGCGTATTCCAAGCTCCTTGCAGAGGGTGTCCAGGGCCTCGCCCTTGGCCCCCTCGTTCGTGATGGGGCCCCTGACTTCCCCAGTGAGGGCCCCATTCTCCACCATCAGCTCGTTGGCCACGACGTAGTCGATCCCCAGTTCCTCCTTCACCCTCAGGGCCACCGGCTCGAAGCCTCCTGTTATTATACCTGTTTTGATCCCCCGCCCCTTCAGCCGCCGCACCACGTCTGCCGCCCCTTCCATCAGCGGTATCGCCTTCACCGCCTCCTCTACCTTCTCCAGCTTTAGACCCTGGAGGAGCCCTACCCTGTGCTTCAGGGCATCGGCGAAGGGGATCTCCCCGCCCATGGCCTTCTTGGTGAGGTCCGCCACCTCCGCCTCCTTGCCCACGAGGCGCGCCAGCTCCACCAGGGACTCGGCGTCCGTGAGGGTGCTGTCCAGGTCGAAGACCACCAGCCTGGGGAGGACCTTCTTAGAAGAACTGGACGTAGTCATATGCACCTCTCTCCCTGTCGAAGCTGTACTCCACCCTGTGGAACCCCTTCTTGAGAGCGATGACATCCTTTTTCACGCGCTCCGTATCCTCTCTAGTTAGGATGGCCCTTTTTATAAGCTCTGCGACCTCCTCCATCTCCCCTTCCTTCATCCCCACCCTCGTGAGCTCCTGGGCCCCGAGCCTTATCCCTGAGGGGTCCTTGGACTTGGAGACATCGTCCCAGGGGAGGAGGTTCTTGTTCAATATGATATTGGCCTCTTCCAGGGCATCTGCCACTACTCTGCCGCCACCTTGGGCCGAGACATCCACCACCACCTGGTGGGACTCGGTGAAGCCGTGATCCGCACAGAGGACGTCGAACCCCCGTTCGTGGAGGGCCTGGGCTAGGGCCTTGGCGTTCTTTATGATCTGGTCCGCATAGGCCTCCCCGAACTCCTGCATCTCGGCCAGGGCTATCGCAAGGCCGGCGAGGTGGTGGAGGTGGTGATTGGATACGAGGCCGGGGAAGACGGCCCTGCTTATATCGTTAGCGTACTTCCCTTTTGCCAGGATGATACCCCCCTGGGGGCCTGGGAAGGTCTTGTGGCGGGAGCTGCTTATTATATCGGCCCCCTCTTTTAGCGGGGCCTGGAACCTCTTACCGGCTATGAGGCCCAGGACGTGGGCGGCATCGTAGACGACTGTGGCCCCCACCTCATCGGCCACGGGCCTCAGCTCCTTGAGGGGGTGGGGGAAGAGGAAGAGGCTGGCACCGAAGAGGAGGATCCTGGGCCTGTGCTTCCTTACAGCCTTGATGCTCTCGTCCACGTCTATGCTCATGCGCTCCTCGTCGAAGGGGTAGGGCCTCACCTTCAGCCCACGCACCCCGGCTGCCGAGAGCTCCGCATGGCTTATGTGCCCCCCGTGGGGGACGTGCAAGGCCATCATGGTATCCCCCGGCTTGGCTAGGGCGGAGTAGACCGCTAGGTTGGCTATGGTGCCGGAGGGCGGGAGGAGGTTTACGTACTCGGCCTCGAAGAGCTTCTTGGCTAGGTCTATGGCCAACAGCTCCACCTCGTCGATGTACTTGCAGCCTTTATAGAACCTGTTCCCCGGGGCCCCTTCCGCATACCGGTGGCCGAAGTCCGAGGCGGTGGCCTCCCTCACCAAGTTGCTGGTCACGTTCTCGCTGGCTATGAGGGTGAGGGACTCGTCCATCCATCGGTGGTGCTTCTTGAGGGCCTCCCTCACCTGGAAGGCATACTGTTCGTACATTCTCAGTCGGACCTGCCCCCGCCTGGGGGGGTTACTGTAATATCCCCAATCCTTTATTAAAGCTTTTGGTCAGGACCGGCCCCTTCCAAACTTACCGACGGCATTCTTCCCCGCCCTGGCGATGATCTGCTCGGAGTGCCACAACTTCAGGCTCATGAAGTTGGGGACTGAAGTAGGCTACTGCCTCTACCACAAGCGCGAGGCCAGGGCCAAGGACGACTCCTGCCAGTGGTTCGTCTGATCTATTCTTTGCCTTCCTCCCCGGCCTCCGAGCACTCTGGCAGCTCCCTCCGGCAGTGGTTGCAGTAGGCCTTTTCCCCCTCCACTATTAACTCCCTGAAGCACTTGGGGCAGGTGACGACCTTCATGGGAATCCCTGGGGGGAGTAGGGCGGAAAATAGTATTTGGAAAGCCGGGGGTGAGATTCGAACTCACGTAGAGCGGATCTGCAGTCCGCTGCCTAGCCTCTAGACTACCCCGGCGTCTCTGCCTTTGCCTCGGTACCCGCGGCCTCGGCCTTCTTCTCCTCCGGCTTCGGCCTCTTGAAAGTCTCCCTGAACTCTACCTCTTCCACGCCGTTCAGGAACTGGAAGATGTCCCTGGCCACGGCATGCTTGCCCAGGAGGGCCTCGGCCTTGAGCTTCGTCACCTCTGCCAGGGCGATTATGGCCCTCTTCTCCTCGAGTTTTATCTCGTGGTCGTTGGGCTCCGAGTAGGGGAAGTGGAGCTCCAAGAGGTGGCGGATCTTCTCCTCCGTCTTGTTAATTTTCTCCTCCACGTTCACCTCGTACTCCAGGCCCTTCCCTGCGAGCTCGTAGTTGAAGTCCACCAGGACCCGGCCGCCGCCCACGCTCTGGACCTTGCCGACCTTGTTGTCGGCCTCTATCCGCATCCCTGGCATTGGGGCCATCCCCTGCCTCTTGAACTCCTTGAGGGGGATTACTTTGATGAGCTTCGGGTCCCTCTGCCCGTAGGCCCTCTCGGGCTGTATCTCGACGGCCTTCTTCTCCCCCACCTCCGAACCCACCAGCGCCTCGTCGAGGCCTTTTATCACATGGCCAGCGCCTATGACGATGGGCATCGCCTTGAAACTGAACTTCTCGCTGTAGATCTTATGCGCCTTGGCCGCCTTCTCGATGGTGGTATCGAAGACCGCCCCGCTCTCCTTTATTTTCCCTACGTAGTTGATCTTGACAAAATCCCCTTTCTCCAGCACCATACTATCTTCCGCTCCTCAAATACCAACCCCGGTCCAAGATGTTCTCGATGGAGACCTCCTCTCTGGGCCCTTTGAATCTCCCGATCCCTATGACCTCAGACCGGGAGTTCACGATGAGGCACCTATCACCCCGCTGGAGTTCCCCGACGACCTTGGTGACGGACTTAGAGAATACGTCCCTCCCATATAAAACTAACTGTTCTGCCTCGTCGCTCACATAGACCCGCTTGGCCTCCTGGCCCAGGAGGGCGGCGCCCTCCAGCCCCAGGACAAAGTCTCCCTTCCTGATCTCCCCTATGTACAGGCCGGCGAAGTAAGGCTCCTTGCCCATGGCCGCCAGGGTCCTGCATGCCCTCCGGCTGGCCACGAAGACCTCCCTCCTCCCTTCCGGGGCTATGAGGACCTTCCTCCCTTTGAAAGCCCCGTCTATATCGGGGCCCAGCTCCTCCCGGAGTTTTCTCAGGGCCTGGAGTTCCCGCCTATTGATCTCCCTCAGCCTCATCCAGCCTCGCCCTCACTGCCAGCTCCGAGAGGATGGCGCTGTTACCGGTGGGGTCCGTTATTATTAGGTGAGCCCTGGAGCGCCCCTCCTTCAGCCTCTTTATCATGCCCATGAGCTCCTCCGCCTTGAGCGCCTTCTCTCCTTCCTCCCGTCCTTTCACCATCAGGAGGATGTCCTCGATCCTCGTGAGGACCCCCTCGATGTTGGAAATATATCCTTCGGCCTCCGAGCCCGGCGTCACTTTGACGCCCAGCTCCGGGACCTCTACAGTCGAAAAAGCGGAGCGGACAACCCTTATGTTCATGTCCTTTTCCCCTCTTATCTCCATGGTATACCTGACGGGCTCCTTTGTCTCCAGGGCCATGACATCCGTATGCCTGTAGCCGCACCGGGTGCAGAGGGCCAGGGACTCCATCGTCTCCCCGAAGTATGGGATCTCATGTTTATTGAATGAAACCTCCATCCTCCCCTTGCAGAGAGGACACTCTACAAAAAGACACATGGGAGGAAGAGCAACCTACTTGCCCATGCTCGACCGTACCCGGTCCATGGTCTCTTCGAAGGTCTGGGCCCTGGACTCTCCAGTGCGCTCCACTTTGACCCCAGGCGGCGTCATGATCAGGTGGTACTCACTCAGCCCTGCTATATCTCCACCCATGGCGAGGACGGTGTTCTTCATCTCGTCCACGGCGTGCTTCAGCTCGTTCATGGACCTCTCGGCCAGAGGCTTTATATCGAGGATTATGATGTTCCCGTCGCTCAGCTCCGTGGCAGCGACGTCTACGTCGGCGAAACCCTTCAGCTTGAAGACCTTTACATATCTCCCTGGGGCCTCGTGCTGCTCCCCTCCTCCCTGGACCTGGAGCTCCACATAATCTTCTATCCTGGAACTTCCCTTGGTCTTCTGCCCCCCGGTCAACTTCTGGATAAGATTCCGGATTCCCATAATCGCCTCCATGATGGGTTATAGTCTCTTAAATATAAAGGTTTGCTATATAAAAGGGTTTCGGGTCAGAGAGGGACCGGAAAGAGCACTTCTAGTGCCGCGAAGGTGAATACGGCAAGGCTGACGAGGGCATTCACGTGGAAGAAGGCCACTGGGACGCGCTCCAACCTGCCGGCCCCCACCATAAGGTGCTCGTAGAGGAGGAGGAGGGCGATGATCAAGACGCCCATGAGGTAGAAGAGGCCGAGGCTCATTATGCGCTGAACGGCGTAGAGGAGGAGGAGCGTCAGGGCGTGCATGAGGGCCGAAGCCCGAAGGGCTCCGGAAGCGCCCAAGGCCGCGGGGATGGAATGGAGCCCCATCCTCCTGTCGAACTCCATGTCCTGGCAGGCGTAGATGATGTCGAACCCCGCCACCCAGAGAGCGACAGCAGCCGAGAGGACCAGGGGGGGGAGGGCCAGGGAGCCCGTGGCGCCCACCCAACCGCCGAGGGGGGCGAATGCCAGGTTGAGGCCCAGGACGAGATGAGCCGCGGCTGTGTACCTCTTGGAGTAGGGGTAGGCGACGGCCAGGAGGAGGGGTACCGGGGCGAGGGCGAAGGCCAGTGGGTTCAACATTCGGGCCGAGTAGAACAACATGGTATAGGAGACCAGGACTATGGCCCAGGCCTCTCTCATGGAGACCCTACCGCTAGGTAGGTGCCTATCCTTGGTCCTCGGATTGAGGGCGTCCAGCTCCCTGTCGGCTATATCGCCCAGCACTATGGCCCCTGACCTGGCCCCCACCAGGGCGAGGGTGATCCAGGCGAGCTTTTCGAGACCAGGAATGCCTCGAACTGAGAGAAAGGCTCCTGCGTAGACGAAGGTGAGGGAGAAGATGTTGTGCTCAATCCTTATGAACTCCAGGAGCGTCTTGAGCTTGCCCATCATACCCTCGTGCCCACGTGGACCGCCACTATCCCTCCGGTGAGGGCGTATATCGCCACGTCCCTAAGGCCCGCCTCCTCCATCATCCGCTTCAACCCGGCCCTGGTGGGGAAGGCGAGGACCGAGCGGGGGAGGTAGGTGTAGGCATCCTTCCGCCCAGATACGAGCCCCCCTATGAAAGGAAGGATCCTGAAGAAGTAGAGGTAGTAG
>JBBSVP010000005.1:0-2491 GCA_038046745.1 Candidatus Hydrothermarchaeota archaeon | reverse complement strand
TGATCTATATTGTACGTGAAGTTCATCCCCTCGTTGACATCCCCCACCACCACTATCTCTCCCATGGAAGCCACCTCTAAGGGTGTAGGGCCTGGGTTAAATAGGTTTTGAGAGCGGTGCAAAAGTATTTGATCACTCGCAGTAGACGGCCCGCTCCTGGTCCGTATGGTACTCGTAGAGCCGCCCCCCGGCCTCCAGTACCACCCTGTAGCCGGGGGTGATCACCTGGGCGTAGAACGTCCCCTCCCGGGGGCAACCCAGGCTGGTGTCCGGCCACTCCCGGACTTCCGTCCTCACGACCGCTATTTTCCCTGGATCGAGACCCAGCCTGGAGGCCAGGTCCTCCTGGGCTGCCCTGACGGGTCTTAGCACGGCCGCTGGAGCAGGGGCCCTCAGGCGCTCGGTCCAGGCCTGTATCCTGTCATCGACCTTCACCAAGGCCGGCGGCAGATAATCGGTGATGTAAGGCTCTATGACCACCGTCTTCTCCCTCCCGCCCAGGGCCACCGCAATCTCTGCCCGCCCTGCGTCCATCACCTGGACCCCCTCGGGCGCTGTGTAGCGGTCCTTGAGGGCGAAGAACCCCACCTCCTCCAGGAGCTGGGCAAACTCCCGGAGCTCCTCCTCCGGTATCTCGGCCGTTCTGGAGTAGGTGACCTTCCCCTCCCGGCTCTTCAGGGCATAGGTGGCTCTCCCATCTTCGATGGTCAGCTCCTGGAGGGCCTCCTCGGACGGCACGAAGCCGCCGGAGGTGGTGAAGCGAAGCCTCACATCCTCTGGCTGGGAGATGCAGCCCGCGAGGACGATGGCCGAGATCAAGATGGCCTCTCGTAGCACGAAGAATCATACACATTCAGATACTTAAATCAGTTCCACTTCAGATGAGGTTCTTATTGGAAGCCTCCGACGGGATTCGAACCCGCGCCCTCTTCCTTACCAAGGAAGCGCTCCACCAGGCTGAGCTACGGAGGCATCTTATGGAGAGGAATGGGCGGGAGGGTATTAAAAGCTTTTTCGACGGTTCCCCTGCCAAAAGTTTTTATACTGTCTGGACCGCCATTACCGCTAAAGAGTCGGAGGGCAGTTATGGATACCCGGAAGTTCTCCATCGGAATCTTCTCGCTCCTGCTGGGCTTGGCGGCTTTTGCCGCCACAGGCTATGCCCACGTGAGGTACGTCCTGACGCCGGAAGAGGTCCAGAAGGCTGAGACGGCGGCAAAGCCAGTGCTCTTCGCCGGCCTCAGCGGCCTCAATCTCCCCTATGTGATTGGGACGGTCCTGGCAATTCTTATCACCATCTATCTGGCGGTGAGACTCAGAGGGAACAAGTCCCTGGAGCGTCCGGGGGAGATGCTGGCCCCCCTGGTAGGCTACACGCCTCTCATCCTGCGGCTCTTCATAGGCACTCTCCTGATCTTCGCAGGGGCCACTGGTACCCTCTTCGGTCCCGAGCTCCACCTGGCCGGCATAAACTCGGCCCTGGCCACGGTCATCGCCAACCTCGAGGTCGTCGCAGGGATCTTCATCCTCTTCGGCCACCTGATCAAGGTAGGGGCCCTCGCCATTGTCCTTCTCTGGCTCCTGGGCCTGGGAACCTTCGGGATAGGGCTCTTCGACCACTTCGATATCATAGGCATAGCCCTCTACTTCCTTCTGGCGGGGTGCGGCCCCTACGCCTATGACAACCTCATCATCCCCACCCTCCACGCGAAGATGCGCTTCCTGAAGGCTCTCGAAGACAGGATCCAGGCCTACCGGGGGATGGAGGTGGCCTTCGTGAGGGTCGCCCTGGGCCTGACCCTCATATGGCTGGGGCTGACCGAGAAGATCATAGAGCCCCAGCTCGCCTTGGCGGTGGTGGAGAAGTACACCCTGCCCGCCATGCCCTCCCCTGAGCTCTTCGTCCTGGCGGCAGGGCTGACTGAGATAGGGATAGGGGTCCTCTTAATAGCCGGGGCCTTCACCAGGCTGGTGATCTTCGTCACCACCGTCTTCGTCCTCCTGGGAGTATTGGCCTTCAAGGAGCAGGTGATAGGCCACCTGGACTTCGTGAGCATCGCCCTCACCCTCCTGATAAACGGCTCCGGCCCCTACAGGGTGGAGGACCTCTTCGCAAGACGGGAGTGAGTTGAAAAACAGGTGCAATTTACAGGACTGTGAAAAAAACAGTCCTGTAAACTCAAGTTTTTTAACAGGATCTATGTACAATGGCACCGGGGGGGCAGTTCTCGACGCAGTTGCAGCACTCGACACAGTCGTCGGGTCTCACGGCGTGGGACTTCCCGTCTATGATCTCATAGACGTCCCCTGGGCAGACATCGACGCACTCCCCGCTGGCGGTGCACTTGTCCTCGTCTATATCGATGGTAACTTTTCCGGTGTATTTCTTGACGGCCATCCATTAACCTCCCTGATTTTGTTGTCTCCTTCCCGCACCTTAACGAGAAAAATTATTGAACTGGCAAAACACTAATCATTTTAAATTAGTTCA
>JBBSVP010000004.1:0-2557 GCA_038046745.1 Candidatus Hydrothermarchaeota archaeon | reverse complement strand
CTACGTCCCCAAGAGGAGGAAGAGGAAGCTCCACATAGGCCTCTTCGGTTATTCCCGGAAAGTGGGAGAGCTGAGCCTCCCCAGGGCCATCGGCTTCTGCGCCTCCATGTACTCCCTCGGCCTCCCTCCCGAGCTCCTCGGCCTATCGGCCCTCACCGCAAGGGACCTGGAGGACCTCAGGGCGGCTTACGGGAGTTTCGAGGAGGATCTGAGGGCAGCCCTCCCCCACTACAACGAGAAGGTCCTCACCCTCCTCTCTGCGGGGCTCCGGAAGAGGCTGAGGAAGGCGTTGGGTCTCATCGAGGCCGTAGCCCCCGACGAAAAGCACAGGGCTGTGACGGACCTCATCCTATCGGACCTCAGGAAGGAGAGGTTCACCACCATGGGGGAGAACATCACCAAGGCGGGGTGGATGAGGGGCTTCCTGGGGTAGCTACCGATAGACGTTCTCATCCCCAGGGAACCTCCCGCTCTCCACATCGTGCCGGTAGTCCTCCAGGGCCCTGCGTATCTCTCCCCTCAAGTTGAGGTACTGCCTGGCGAACTTCGGGACGTAGCGGTCGAAGAGGCCCAGGAGGTCGCTCACCACCAGTATTTGCCCGTCCGTGTACCTCCCGGCCCCTATCCCTATGGTAGGGATACTTATCCCTCCGGTGATCCGTTTCCCCAGGTCCTCGGGGACGCACTCCAGGACCATGGCAAAGGCCCCGGCCTTCTCCAGCCCCTTCGCCTCCCACAGGAGCCTCTCCGCGGATCCGGCATCCCTCCCCTGGACCTTGTACTCCTGGATCGTCTGGGGCGTCAGGCCTATGTGCCCCAGGGTGGGTATACCCTCCCCCGTAAGGGCTTCCACCACCTCCAGCCTCGGCCCCTCGACCTTCACCCCCTCGGCCCCGGCCTCCAGGAAGAGGCGGGCGTTCCCCAGCGCCTCCTCGGGGAGCCGGTAGGTGTTGACAGGCATGTCGCCTATGATCAGAGGTACCCTGGTACCTCTAGCCACCGCCCTGGTGTGGTGAAGCATCTCCTCCATGGTGACGGAAAGGGGGTTCTCGTAGCCCAGAACAACGACCCCGAGGGAGTCCCCTACCAGGAGGAGGTCGAGGCCCGCCTCCCCCACCAACTGGGCCGTTGGGTAGTCGTAGGCCGTAACGGCAGCGATGCGCCCCATCCCCTTCAGGGCCTTTATCCGGGCTACCTTCTCCTCGGCTTCCATCTCTACTTGGCCAGGACCAATCTCTTTGCCCTGGTCCCCTCCTTCAGCTCCTTAGAAAGCTTCAGGAGGTCCCCTTTGGCAGCGCCCTTGAGCTCCCCCACCAGCCTGACGAAGGCGCTGCCGACGACGACCCCATGGGCCCCGGCCCTCACGATCGCCTCCACGTGCTCCCTCTTCGAGATCCCGAAGCCCACGGCCAGGGGTAGGTCCACCCTCTCCAGGGCCCAGCGGGTCTTGGTTATCGTGGCCTCCTGCAGTTTCTCCCTGGCGCCCGTCACCCCCAGGAGGGAGACGAGGTACAGGAAGCCCCTTGCCCTGGGGAGGATCTTCCCCAGCCTCTCCTCCGTCGTCGTGGGGGCTATGAGGAAGATGTAGTCTATCCCGTCCCGCTCGCAGCACTCCAATACCCTAGATGCTTCCTCCACCGGCATGTCCGAGATGAGGAGGCCGTCTACTCCGACCTCCCTGCACCGGGCCGTGAACCGCTCCTCCCCGTACTGGAGGACGATGTTGTAGTAGGTCATGAAGACGAAGGGGGTCCTCACGCCGCCGGCCCTCAGCCTCTCCACCAGGGCGAAGGCGTCGTCCGTATTTATACCCGACCGCAGGGCTCTGTCGATGGCCGCCTGGATGGTGGGGCCGTCGGCGATGGGGTCCGAGAAGGGTATCCCCAGCTCCATGATATCCACGTTCTCGGTCAGGGCCCTGACGAGGTCTTCCGAGGTCTTTATATCCGGGTCCCCCAGGGTGAGGTAGCCTATGAGGGCCCCTTCCCCCTTCTCCCTGAGTTCATCGAACTTCTCCCGGAGCCTGGGCATGCTGCAAACTCCCCCCCTCTCGTTAAAAATCTTTTGGTAACCTATAAATAACTCTCCGCAGAAGGATGGGCCATGCGCCCCTGGATAATCTTGCTGCTGGCCCTCCTCCTGGTACCGGCCACTGAGGCCAGGCTGGAGCAGTCGAAGCTCCAGATCGCCCTCTTGGGCAACTCCGTGGACAGCGCCCTGGCCGATACCCTCATCTTCAACATAGAGGGGCCGGTTGTGGAGGTCGTCCCTACAGATGCTAAGAACTTCGAGATGCAGAAGGGGAAGAAGGTCATCATCATCTTGGGGGGCCCCGATGCCTACGAGGGGGTTGGCGGCATAGTCTCCAAGCTCCTCTCCCAGGAGGAGCAGAGGTACATAAGGTCGGAAGGGGCGCGGATGACCTACAGCAAGAGGGACCTCTGGAGGAAGGGGCAGCAGGTCTTCATCTTCGCAGGCTCCAACAGGAACGAGACCAGGAAGGCCCACATGGAGGCCGTGGACGCGGTCTCGAGGTCCTTGAGGGAGCTCACCCCCG
>JBBSVP010000003.1:0-1616 GCA_038046745.1 Candidatus Hydrothermarchaeota archaeon | reverse complement strand
GGTGGACGACGGCCCCGAGGAGATAAAGAGGAAGCTCAGGAAGGCCTTCTGCCCAATGGGGGAACTCGAGCGGAATCCAGTCCTGGAGATATACAAGCACCACATCTTCAGGGCCGTGGGTAAAGCAGTTATAAGGCGCCCTGCCAAGTTCGGGGGCGATCTGGAGTTCGAGAACTACGCCATGCTGGAAGAGGCCTACCTGAAGAACGCCGTCCACCCCCAGGACCTGAAGGAGACGGCCGCCGAGTACATGGCAGAGCTTATGGAGCCCGTCCGGAGGCACCTGGAAGGAAAAGGTTATAAATTGGGCGCGTAAAACTCTTCAGTGCCGACTGGAAGGAGGAATTAGACTGGAAGAGGAACAACCAGAACTTCGGAGGCTCAGGATGCCCCGGGAGACTGAGGTCTTCGGCATCGTGGAGCAGATGCTGGGGGCCAGCAAGATGAAGGTCCGGTGCAAGGACAACAAGCTCCGGATATGCAGGATCCCTGGGAAGATAAGGCGGAGGATCTGGATCAAAGAGGGGGACGTGGTGATAGTGAAGCCCTGGGCCGTCCAGGCGGATTCCAAGGGGGACATCATCTGGAGGTACACGAAGCCCCAGGTGGACCGGCTCATCAACCAAGGGGTCATATAGCCTTGGGTAGGCTGGAAGAGCGGCTCTCGCGCCTCGACAGGAAGATCGACGCTGCCAGGAAGAGGATCAAGGGCGTCGAGGACCGCCGGGTCGCCTCAGAGGTCTTCGACAAGGCCACCCTCCTCACCCTCTACGATCTGGCCAACCGGGGGGTGATAGACCTCCTCTACGGCGTCATCAAGACCGGTAAGGAGGCCAACGTCCTGAAGGGCTATGGGAAGGGCGGAGAGCCGCTGGCGGTAAAGATCCACCTCGTCGGGACGCGCAACTACCGCGCCATGCTCAAGTACATAGACGGGGACTACAGGTTCAAAGGGGTCAAGCGCTCCACGAGGAGCGTGGTATATACGTGGGTGAAGAAGGAGTTCAAGAACATGGAAAGGGCTCTGGAGGCGGGGGTGAAGGTCCCGATGCCCATAGCCTACAAGAACAATGTCCTGGTGATGGATTTCATAGGCAGGGGCGAGGTGCCGGCGCCCATGCTCAAGCACGTCTTCCCGGCGGAGCCCGATAGGCTCTACAGAAAGGTCCTCGGGTACATGAGGGCCCTCTACTGCCGGGCGGGTCTGGTCCATGCGGACCTGAGCGAGTACAACATCCTGATGAGGGACGGTACGCCCTACATCATAGACCTATCCCAAGCAGTTGTCATAGAGCACCCCCAGGCCCAGGAGTTCCTGAGGGCCGATGTCAGGAACATGGCCAATTACTTCCGCAGCTACCTGGAGGTGGACGAGGGGGAGATGTTAAAGTACATCACGGACTGCAGGAGGGTGAAGAGATGGAGTACGTAAGGATCCCCCTCAACCGGGTGGCCGTACTCATAGGGAAAGATGGAGGGACGAAGCAGGAGATAGAGAAGAGGCTGGGGGTGGTACTGGTCATCGACGCCAAGGAGGGCGTCGTCACCATCGAGAATAGGGGGGAGGACGGCCTGGCGGAGTGGAAGGGGCGGGCCCTCGTCAAGGCGGTGGGGAG
>JBBSVP010000002.1:0-5444 GCA_038046745.1 Candidatus Hydrothermarchaeota archaeon | reverse complement strand
GCGGTAGATGATGCCGCTGTAGAAGTCCACGTTGGGGTAGAGCTTCTTCTCCCTGGCCATGATCTCCTCGATCCGCTCCGAGATCTGGTACCAGTGCCGCGCGCCCATCCTCTCCCCCAGCTCCCTGCTGTGCTCCTTCATGATGATGGCCCTGGAGTCACCCTTCTTGTAGATCCGGTGGCCGAAGCCCATGACGCGCTTCTTCTGCGCCAAGGCGTCCATCACCCAGGGCTCGGCCCTCTCCAGGGTGCCGATCTCCAGGATGGCCTTCATCGCCTGCTCGTTGGCCCCGCCGTGGAGCGCACCTTTCAAGGTGCCGATGGCCGAGGTGACGGCGGAGTGCATGTCCGAGAGCGTCGAGGCGGTCACGCGGGCCGAGAAGGTGGAGGCGTTGTACTCGTGCTCGGCGTAGAGGATCATGGAGGCGTCGAAGATGCGGGTGGCGAAGGGCTCGGGCCTCTTCCCTGTGGCCATGTAGAGGAAGTTCTCGGCCTGGGGGAGGGCTGAGTCGGGCTCCACGATGGGAAGGCCCCGGCTGGCCCTGTAGCCGTTGGCCGTTATGGTGGGCATCTTGGCCATGAGCCTTATGGCCTTCCTCAGGTTGGCCCCGTGGCTGTTGTCATCGGCCTCCGGGTCATAGGCGCCCAAGGTAGCCACGCCCACCTTCAGGATGTCCATGGGGTGGGCGGTCTTGGGAAGCCTCCCAAAGAAATCCAGGAGTTCCCTCGGGACGGTTCTATTCTTGGCGATCTCCCGGCTGAACCCCTCCAGCTCCTTCTCCTTGGGCAGGGAGCCCATGAGGAGAAGATACGCTGTCTCCTCGAAGGTAGACCTCCGGGCCAGCTCGTGGATGTCGTACCCCCGGTAGTTGAGAGAGCCCGTCCCAGGGTCCAGTTCGCATATCTTGGTGATGCCGGCTGGCACACCCTCCAGCCCCGGGATGTAGGGTATCTCGGTCATCTCTTCCCACCCGATCTCGCGATCCTCCTGTCCATCTCTTCGTACCCCTTGTAGCCCAGGAGTTCATAAAGCTCGTGCCTCGTCTGCATCTTGGCAAGGAGGCTTTTCTGGGTCCCTTCCCGCTTCAAGACTCGGAGGCCCTCCTCCACAGCCCCGGCCATGATCCTGAAGGCCGTCATAGGGAATATAACCATATCGTAGCCCATCTCCTCGAACTCCTCCACCGTCATGTAGGGCGTCTGCCCGAACTCCGTCATATTGGCCAGGAGGGGTGCGTCCACGCGGCGGGCGAACTCCGCAAACTCCTCCCGGGACTCCAGGGCCTCGGGGAAGATCGCATCAGCCCCCGCGTCCAGGTAGACCTTTGCCCTGGCCACCGCCTCCTTCAGCCCCTTCACGGACCTGGCGTCGGTCCTGGCTATTATCAGGAAATCCTCATCCTCTTTGGCCTCCACGCCGGCCGCGATCTTCTCGGCCATGACCCTGGGCGGGACGAGCTTTATCCCTGCCAGGTGGCCGCAGCGCTTCGGGAGGACCTGGTCCTCTATGTGGATGCCGACGACCCCCGCCCCCTCGAACTCTTGGACGGTCCTCGCGACGTTCACCACCTCGCCGAAGCCCGTGTCGGCGTCGGCTATGGCAGGTATCGATACGGCATTGGCAATATATCTGGCCTGGGCCACGACCTCTGTCATGGTCAGGAGCCCTATATCGGGATAGCCGGTCAGGCCGTTGGCGAGGCCCGCCCCGGATATGTATATGCCCTGGAAGCCCGCCCGCTCCGCCAGGAGGGCCGTCAGCGCATTGAAGGCTCCGGGCATCGCCACGGTGCCTTTCTTCAGGAGCCGGCGGAAGGCCCTAGTCTTCTTCATGGCCCCACCGCCAAGAGGGGGAACAGCTCGCCCACGTCCCCCACCTCTTCCAGGCGCCAGATGCTTTCGAGGACCCTCTCCATACGCTCTTCCGAGAGACGGGTCCGAGAAAGCATCCTGAACTTGGCCTCCACCTCCTTATCGCTCATGGGGTTCCGCGCGTGCCCCCTGGGGTAGTCGACCCTCTTGCTCATCTTCTTCCCCTTGGCCACGACCTCTACCACCGTGGGTATGGCCCCGGGGTTGCCCCTCGTCAGCTCCGGGTCCCTGTGGACCTTCACCTTCTGGACCAGCGCCCGAAGGGCAGGATCCCTCATCCTCTCCTCGGCGAACTGCCGCTCCGTTATCTCACCGTCCATGAGAGCAGCAGCTACGATGTAGGGGAGGCTGTGGTCCGCCGTCTCCCTGCTCCTGGGTTGCCACTTCTCAGGGTCGGCTATGATATCGACGGCGGCGTCGAAGGCCCTCACCTCGACGGCCTCTATATCCTCCGGGTCGATCCCCTCCCTCAGGGCCAGGGCCGCCTCTATGGCCGCCTGGGAGTGGTACTCCGCCGGGTGGTACTTTATGCTCGTGTCCAGAATCTTGAACCTCCTCCCATCGCCACCGAAGGGCTCCAGCTCCAAAGGACCAGAGACGAGCTTTATGAATCCACAAGGTCCTTCGAAGACCTCCCTGGGCCCCGTCATCCCTGCCATGGCCAGGCGGGCTGCGAAGACCCCGTTCCTGGCGGCATTGGCGAAGGCGCACCCCTTCCACATGGAGAGCTCCCCAACCCGGGTCTGGCGGAGGGCTATGTTGGCGACCCCTGCCAGGGCCACGGCGTTGGCAGTCCTACTCTCGTCCAGCCACAGGAGCTTGGCGGCGGCCAGGGAGGTGGAGAAGGCCCCGTAGGTGACGTGGTCCCATCCCCGGGCCCTGAGGCTCGCGCCGTCGCAGAGCCTGCACTGGACCTCGTAGGCCACGACGATAGCCGCGATCAGCTCTCTCCCGTCCCTGTGCATCGCCTCGGCCACGGCCAGGGCGGCCGGGATGTTGTCGCTGGGGTGGGCCGGCTCCTTGGATAGATAAGTATCATTGTAATCGAGGTACCTGACCATGATACCGTTGGCGAAGGCAGCCAGTTCGGGAGACGTCTTCTTCGCGGTCCCCAGGATCGTGGCCCCCTTCTCTGCCCCGATCCCTGCGGCCACCTCCCTCGCCGCCCGGCAGGGCTGGCCATCGTATCCCCCCAGGGCGCAGCCCAGGGCGTCTATCACCCTCCTCTTGACCTCATGGACAACCTCCCCGGGCAGATGGTCGTACTCCAGGGCGGTGGCGTAGGATGCCAGCCTCTCGGCCAGGGTCATGGTATCCATTACGTCCTCATCTTAAAAATAGCTTTCCGTCTGAACATGTTTAAATAGCGCTGAGAAGAAGGGGGGATACAAGGGTGGTGGTACCTTGAAGAGTGTATTGGATATACTACTGTTGGTCATCATAGTATTCGCTTCTTTCGGCACCGTCTCGTCCGCAGCTCCCGGAGCGGGACCTGCCCAGGGGGCGGCTGTCATCCTGGTCGCCGACAACTCCGCGGACTCGGCTGTGGCATCGGCCCTCGGTGGGATGCTGGGCCTCAAGGTCGTGGTGACTCCGTGGGGGACCCTGGGGGACGAGGCGATAGCCCAGATCAACGCCTCCGGTGCAACCATGGTCTATGTGGTGGGAGGTCCGGTGGCGGTGCCGGAGATTGAGACCAGACTCCAGGGCTTTACTGTGACTAGGCTGGGCGGAAAGGACAGGTTCGAGACCTCGGCCCTGGTGGCAGGGCGCTGGAACAGGTCCGCCCTGGTCTTCCTGGTGGAAGGGGAGGACGAGGAGGGGGCGCGGGAGGCCACGGTCAAGGCCAGGGCCGAGAACGCGCCCATCGTCTATGTGACGAAGAGGGAGCTGCCAGAGGCCGTTGGGGCGGCCCTGGCCAGGCTGAACGCCAGCAGGGGCGTCCTCGTACCTTCGCCCGATATGGAGAAGGAGAAGGTGAAGGCCCGACTCAGGGAGCGGGGGCTGGAGGTTAATGAGACCCCCGTGGACTTTGCCCAGAGGGCGCGAAGCGCCATAGCAGCCGCCGAGAAAGCCGTTGAAAGTGCCGAGGCCAACGCCTCGGAGGTGAACGAGAGCCGCTCGGCAGCTGCCGCTAGGCTCCTGCTCCAGGCGAAGCTTCACCTGGCCAAGGCCAAGGAAGCCTTCAACGCCTCCAAGTACGGCGAGGCCTACGGCCTGGCGGTGGCGGCGAAGAACCTGGCCGAGAACTCAGGCAGGATCACCAGGGGCGTGACCGTCGGTTCCCTGAAGGAGCATGTCGAGAGGGCCGCAGCCGAGATCGGGAGCAGGGGGCTGGCGGGCTGGAAGAAGGACCTGGAGGTGGCGGCCAACACATCGGAGGTCCGCCTGGGCGGCAGGATAGGCATGGGGCCCCCGCTGAGGTCCCAGAGGTAGTTACCGCTCCACTATCTTCCCGCCATCGGTCCTGGGGGCGAGCCACCTGATGAGTGAAGGGAGATCATCTCCCTTCACCTCCACCTCGATGGGTCCCAGAAGAGACTTCGTCTCTTCTTCGACGAAGTTCACCAGCCCCATATAGGCCGCCTGCCTGTTGAGGAAGAACCGAAGTTTCCCCTCCAGAAGCCCGGCTTCGAGGGGGTGGCGGGCAGCGTCCAGTATCCCCTGGGACCTGAGGAGTTCGTGGAACCTCGCGAGGGCCTCGCGCCCCTCGCCCAGCCCCGTCAGGAGCTCGCCCTCCCTCCTCACCTCCAGCCGGAAGAGGTTCTTCACCGCCTTCTCGACCTTCTCTGGGTCCTCGGTGGGATATACCCGCGCCCTGACCAGGAGTTCCATATGGTATTCCTAGGGCTTGTTAATATAGATTAACTCCTATACGAACATGCAGTAAGGATAAAAAGGTGCTCACCGTAGGAGTTCTATATTGGGTGCCTGTCCTGAGATTGGCATCGCCGCTATGGGGTTCTAGAAGCGACATCGGATAACCTTTTGCCCCCCTCGGATATAAATTTTGAAAGGGCAACAGCTAGGCAGAACAAAAACTTAAATAACATGGCAATGAGATTGAAAGTGGGGAGGTGATTGTGTGGCTGGTTTTAAGATCATGGATAGGGAAGAGCTGAAGAGATGGACGGATGAGAAAAGGGATTTCGTCCTCGTCGACACCCTCGGCCCAGAGAGTTACGGGGAGAACCACCTGCCGGGGGCGAAGATGATCGACGCCCACGAGGCAGACTTTGTGAAGAAAGTGAAGGCGGCAGTTTCGAAGAAAGACATCCCAGTCGTGGTCTACTGCGCGAACTTCAGCTGCGAGCTGTCAACCCACGCGGCGAAGATGCTGGCAGATTCGGGCCTTGCCAAAGTCTATGACTTCAAGGGCGGGATTGCGGACTGGAAGGAGAAGTATCCACTCCACACAGGCTGCCCAGAGGCGCACTGAGGCCCGCTTCTTCGTTTCCTTAATTCACTGGGAGTAATCCTGAGGGCATTGGAGTGGTACACCTAGCGACTTTCCAGCCGACTTTCTATATTTAATTACATGGCCTGCTTCAAAAATCTTTCTCTCCGTCTGTA
>JBBSVP010000001.1:0-1911 GCA_038046745.1 Candidatus Hydrothermarchaeota archaeon | reverse complement strand
TTGTATACCATGATCTGCCTCCTAACCCATAATTGAGGGACGGGGCGTTAAATAGCTTTCTAGACCTGGAGGATGGCGATGCGCTCCTTTATCGCCTCCACCAGCGCCGTCGATCGCTCGGCGAACCCCTCGCCTGCGACGGCGTCCAGCTCGGCCTCCCCGATCCCGAAGGCCTCTTTCAGGAGCTCGTACTTATCCCGCCCTATCGCCAGGACCCCCGGGTCCTCGCGGCACCCGTATTCTTGCAGGAGGGCCTCCGGGACCTCGTGGCAGAGGAGGATCACTTCCCTGCCGCCCTTGAGGCCGACGAGCTCCAGGGCCCTCTTTATCTGCCTCTGGGCAGAGGCCCTCACCAGGACCTCGAAGAGGGGGTCGGAACTGATGTTCTCCCCCCGCTGGAAGGCCTTCTCCGCCTGGGATATGGCGAACTCTAGGTGCTCCATCCCCGCGACCAGCCTGGCGTCCAGGAACTGGACGCCCGGATATCTCTTCAAGGCTTCTTTTGGCACTGCCTTGGCACACCTGAGGGGGATGGCCTTCATCGAATAAAGATTAATATAACCTGCATTTAAAGATTGGGCGTGGACTCGAAGACAGTTCTCTTGATAGCGACCCTCTTGGTGGCCGTGGGCGGAGCTTCAGCTCTGGAGGTGACCCAGCACAGGGCGGAGGAGATAGGGGACGACTACAAGGCTGCGTATGAGAGGTCCGCGGCCCTGGAGCTCCTCTATTCCGGTACTACTCCTCTCTGGGTGGTCTCCATGAAGGTGGGGGAGACCGACACCGGGGTTCTGATCGTCAACGCCACCAGCGGCAGGATCCTGCAGGATCCCGAGGCAGCGAGGGACGTCTTCTACGCCTTCGAGGCCACGCGCCATATCACCCCACAGGTACTGAGGGCTGACGTAGATACGCTCACGGACCTCCAGAAGGACGCCATCCTGTGGGAGAAGGTCTCGCGGGACTTCCTGGCCGTCGCCAGGGCACCGTCCACGGACCCAGGCCTACGGCCCTACGCCGAGGCCGCCGCCAACTCCACCCTGACCCTCACAGGGGGGCTCTTCAAGGTCATGGCCCTCTTGGAGGAGAGCATGAGGCTGAAGGGGCGGCTCTTGGAGCACAAGGATCTGGAGACGGTGGAGCGGTTCTCGAGGAACGAGGAGGTCTTCATGGGAGAGGTCTGGGGCCTTGCCTTCGAGACCTACCAAGCCCAGGCGGACGCGGCCTCCTTCTACGAGGCCTCGGCCTCTCTCTCGAGATCCCCCCAGAGGGACCCGGAATCCGAGAAGAGGGCCCTGCTTGCAGGCATGGCGATGCGGCGGTGGAGGTTGGAACTGGAAGCGCTGGAGTACCGGGACCGGATGGCCATGGTAGAGAGGAGGATGTCTTGGGATATGGAGGAGATGGATAGGAGAGTCCAGAAGAGGGAGCTGCTCGGACTGCGCATCTCTGCCCCCCTGAGGCTCACCGCCGGCGACACGGCAAAGGTCCATCTCGTCCTCAGGAACCTGGGGTTTGGGGTGGCCAGGGATGTGCGCGTACACCTGGAGACCCCCGGGGCCTTCGAGGTCCTCGGCCCTACGGAGACCACAATCCTACAGCTGGACATGAACAAGACCAGGGAACTGGTCTACTCCCTGAAGGTGGGGAGCGATGCCCCCTCGGCCACCCACACCGTGGCAGTGACAGGCGACTACCTGGATACCCTGGGGCGGAGGCTCCCTCTGGAGGCCGAGGCCTCCATCGTGGTGGGGGGAAAGGAGGTCACCTTCCTGGACCAGTTCATCGAGAGGGTGAAGAAGATCCTCTTCTAGGAGGCCTTCGTGGAGGCCCTGACGGAGCGAAAGGAGAGGAAGGAGAAGATGGAGAGGGCCATCCCCAGGCCTATGGAGATGGCGAGGCTGATGTTGT